>NZ_RCOD01000013.1:0-44279 GCF_004307505.1 Pseudomonas sp. Sample_11 | reverse complement strand
CGCCGGAAAAAGTCATTTGCAAAAGTCCGGATATTCCTTAGAATATGCGGCCTTTCGGGCACCCATGCCCGCTGTGCATTTAGATTTGCAGCACCGACTACAGGAACGATGTTCACATGCTAACAATCCGTCTTGCCCTTGGCGGCTCCAAAAAGCGCCCGTTTTACCACCTGACCGTAACCGACTCGCGTAACCCGCGTGACGGCTCCCACAAAGAACAGGTTGGTTTCTTCAACCCTGTTGCCCGTGGTCAGGAAATCCGTCTGTCCGTGAACCAAGAGCGCGTTGCCTACTGGCTGAGCGTTGGTGCACAACCTTCTGAGCGCGTTGCTCAGTTGTTGAAGGAATCTGCCAAGGCTGCGGCCTGAGCAATATGAACGCGACGCCAGCCCCTGCCGATGATTTGATCGTTATTGGCAAAATTTATTCTGTTCATGGCGTTCGCGGCGAAGTGAAGGTTTATTCCTTTACTGATCCGACTGAAAACCTGTTGCAGTACAAAACCTGGACGCTCAAGCGCGAAGGCAATGTCAAACAGGTCGAGCTGGTCAGTGGACGCGGGAGCGACAAGTTCCTGGTCGCCAAGCTCAAGGGTCTCGATGATCGTGAAGAAGCTCGTCTTCTGTCCGGTTATGAGATCTGCGTGCCGCGCAACCTGTTCGCTGAATTGACCGAAGGCGAGTACTACTGGTACCAGCTGGAAGGTCTGAAGGTCATCGACACCCTTGGGCAACTGCTCGGGAAAATCGATCATCTTCTGGAAACCGGCGCCAATGATGTAATGGTCGTCAAGCCTTGCGCTGGCAGCCTGGATGATCGCGAACGCCTGTTGCCCTATACGGAGCAATGCGTGTTGGCCGTCGACCTGGAAGCGGGCGAGATGAAGGTGGATTGGGACGCGGACTTCTGAACGTGGCTAACTTGCGCGTAGAAGTGATCAGTTTGTTTCCCGAGATGTTTTCCGCCATTGGCGATTACGGCATCACCAGTCGTGCGGTCAAACAGGGGCTCTTGCAGCTGACCTGTTGGAATCCGCGAGATTACACGACGGATCGGCATCACACTGTGGACGATCGCCCGTTTGGCGGTGGTCCGGGCATGGTGATGAAGATCAAGCCCCTGGAAGATGCGCTGGCTCAGGCCAAGGCAGCAGCCGGGGAGGCGGCGAAGGTGATTTACCTGTCCCCCCAAGGCCGTCAACTGACTCAGTCGGCGGTACGCGAGCTGGCACAATCGGATGCATTGATCCTGATTGCCGGCCGCTACGAAGGCATTGACGAGCGCTTTATTGAGGCTCATGTCGATGAAGAGTGGTCGATTGGCGACTATGTACTGTCTGGCGGCGAGCTGCCGGCCATGGTCCTGATCGATGCGGTTACACGACTGCTGCCTGGAGCTTTAGGGCATGCGGATTCCGCTGAGGAAGATTCCTTTACGGATGGTCTGCTGGATTGCCCGCACTACACCCGACCGGAGGTGTATGCGGATCAGCGTGTTCCCGACGTGTTGCTGAGTGGCAATCACGCGCATATCCGGCGTTGGCGTTTACAGCAGTCCCTTGGTCGGACCTATGAACGACGCGCCGATCTTCTGGAAAGCCGCTCGCTTTCTGGAGAAGAGAAGAAGCTGCTCGAGGAATATATCCGCGAGCGGGACGATAGTTAACAACGTATCGATGGTAGATCGAACGATTTACCTTAGGAGCACAGCATGACCAACAAAATCATCCTTGCACTCGAAGCAGAGCAGATGACCAAAGAAATCCCTACCTTCGCCCCAGGCGACACTATTGTCGTTCAGGTGAAAGTGAAGGAAGGCGATCGTTCCCGTCTGCAAGCGTTCGAAGGCGTTGTAATCGCCAAGCGTAACCGCGGCGTGAACAGTGCGTTCACCGTTCGTAAAATCTCCAACGGTGTTGGCGTAGAACGTACTTTCCAGACCTACTCCCCGCAGATCGACAGCATGGCTGTCAAACGTCGCGGTGACGTACGTAAAGCCAAGCTGTACTACCTGCGCGACCTGTCGGGTAAAGCAGCACGCATCAAGGAAAAACTGGCTTAAGCCCAGCTTCCGATGCAGAAAAAAGCAGCCTACGGGCTGCTTTTTTGTTGCCCGGGATTTGTGCTGCAAAGATCTTCAGTCTGTCCGTGACCCAGTCGCGGCCTTCGCGAGCAGGCTCGCTCCCACAGGAATACAGTGGGAGCGAGCCTGCTCGTGAATCGATCCATCAGGCGCTGGAACCTTGCGGTTGAATCAACGCCAGCAACGTCCACCCAGCCCCCGGCTTCAACGCCGTTTCCGGTGTCACCACATGCACCCAGCCGCTGTCATCACGCATGAACAGCAGCGTCGCGCGATTGCCGTGCAGCGCTTGGTAATCCTCCCAGCCGAAGCCGTCCGTCAATGTCGTGCTGTAAAGCTCCGCTCCCTGGCCCATCTGGCCGGCCAGTTTCGAATAGGTCAGTGCCTCACTGCCTAATTGATTGCCCCGGTGTTCCAGGCTTGCGCGGTGCTTGTCGCTGCGGCGGCTTTCGTGGCCGCTGGCCAGACCGAACAGGCGCTGATGACCGAAGTCATGACGAAAGCGCATCGCCGCCAATGTGTTCAGCTCGCCCGACGGTGACAGTGCCAGCAAATGCCCCAACCCCACCAGGTCCAGATGCGCGTCGGCATGCTGCGACGCCGGGTTGCCGAAATAAGTCGGCAAGCCTTCCATGCGTGCCGCGCGGATATTCTCCCAGCTCGAATCGGTCAGCAGCACGCGGCTGCCCAGCTGTTGCAGCGACTTGCCCAATTCGCGGGCCGGGCCATTGGCACCAACGATCAGAAAACCGCTCGGCGCCGGTTCGGCGACCTTTAACAGCCGTGCCAGCGGTCGCGCCGTTGCGCTTTGCAAAACCACGGTGCCGATGATTACTGCAAAGGTCAGCGGCACCAGGAGCAGGGCGCCTTCATGTCCGGATTCATCCAGGCGAATCGCGAAAATCGCCGAGACAGCCGCAGCGACGATCCCGCGCGGCGCGATCCAGCACAGCAACGCCCGTTCGCGCCAGCTCAGACTGGAGCCGGCGGTGCTAAGCAAAACATTCAACGGACGGGCGATCAGCTGGATCACCAACAGCAGAATCAACACCAGCGGTCCCAGACCAAGCAAAGCGTTCAGATCCAGGCGCGCCGCGAGCAGGATGAACAGTCCGGAAATCAGCAATACGCTGAGGTTTTCCTTGAAGTGCAGGATGTGCCGCACGTCCACGCCTTTCATGTTGGCCAGCCACATGCCCATCAGCGTCACCGCCAGCAGGCCGGACTCATGCATCACCTGGTTGGCACCGATGAAGATCGCCAGCACCGCTGCCAGCGAGGCCAGATTGTGCAGGTATTCCGGCAGCCACTGACGCCGGATCACCGTCCCCAGCAGCCAACCCCCGACGACACCAAACACGGTGCCGCAGAGAATCACCCCGCCGAAGGTGAAGAGGCTTTGCTTGAGGCCATGGCCTTCAGCGCTGGCGATGATGAAGCTGTACACCACGACCGCGAGCAGAGCGCCGATCGGATCGATGACGATGCCTTCCCAGCGCAGGATGTTGGCAATCGAAGCTTTTGGCCGCACCACCCGCAGCATCGGTACGATCACGGTCGGACCGGTGACCAGCGTCAGGCTGCCAAACAGAATCGCCAGCATCCAGTCGAAGCCCAGCAGAAAGTGCGTGGCTACCGCGATGACGATCCAGGTCGAAATCGCACCGAGGGTCACCAGTCGATGAACGACGCTGCCGATCTCTTTCCATTCCGACAGGTGCAGGGTCAGGCTGCCTTCGAACAGGATCAGCGCCACCGCCAGCGACACCAGTGGCATCAGCAGCGGGCCGAACATTTCCTGCGGGTCGAGCCAACCCAGCAGCGGGCCGGCCAAAATGCCGGTCAGCAGCAGAAACAGAATGGCCGGCAGCTTCAGGCGCCATGCCAGCCACTGACAACCCAGCGCCGCCGCGCCGATCCCGCCAAATGCCAAGAGAATTTGCTGCTCGTTCATTGATGCTCCCTGTTCCTTGATCTGGCTGGCTATGAAAGACTAGCGGCCATTCCCGTCGTTCACTGTCTATTTGCGCACAGTGTTAAAAACTGCCTGCCCCGAGCACCCATGCCTGCCATCGACCATCCGCTGATTGATCAATTTCTCGACGCTTTATGGCTGGAGAAAGGCCTGTCCGACAACACCCGCGACGCCTATCGCAGTGACCTCGCGCTGTTCAACGGCTGGTTGCAGGAGAAAAATCTCGAGCTGATCAATGCCGGCCGCGAATTGATCCTCGATCATCTGGCGTGGAGGCTGGAGCAAAACTACAAGCCGCGCTCCACCGCGAGATTTCTCTCCGGGGTGCGTGGCTTTTATCGCTATCTGTTGCGGGAAAAACTGATCAGCGTCGACCCGACGTTGCGCGTCGACATGCCGCAACTGGGGCGGCCGTTGCCCAAATCGCTGTCGGAAGCCGATGTCGAAGCGCTGCTCAAGGCGCCGGATCTGAGTGACGCCATCGGCCAGCGTGACCGCGCCATGCTGGAAGTGCTGTATGCCTGTGGCCTGCGCGTGACCGAACTGATCAGCCTCACGCTGGAGCAGGTCAACCTGCGCCAGGGCGTATTGCGGGTGATGGGCAAGGGCAGCAAGGAGCGTCTGGTGCCGATGGGCGAGGAGGCGATTGTCTGGGTAGAGCGTTATATGCGTGATGGTCGTGGCGAGCTGCTCGGTGGCCGCCCCAGCGATGTGCTGTTCCCCAGTCAGCGCGGCGAGCAGATGACCCGGCAGACGTTCTGGCATCGGATCAAGCATCAGGCCAAGGTCGCCGGGATCAGCAAGTCGCTGTCGCCGCACACCTTGCGCCACGCGTTCGCCACACACCTGCTCAACCATGGCGCGGACTTGCGCGTGGTGCAGATGCTGCTCGGGCACAGCGACCTTTCCACCACCCAAATCTATACCCACGTCGCCCGCGCCCGCTTGCAGGACTTGCATGCCAAGCACCACCCACGCGGCTGACACATCCCATATTGTTGAAATACTGACCTGTGGCGAGGGGATTTATCCCCGTTCGGCTGCGCAGCAGTCGCAAACCCGGCTGGCTCGATTTGACTGAAAGATCGCGGTGGATGGTTTAGGGCTGCTTCGCAAACCATCGGGGATAAATTCCCTCGCCACAATAATGTGTGTCAGCCACATGTGGTTGTGGGTCAGTTGTACAAGCATGAAGATGTGTCAGTTGCACATGAGTGTGTGGCGACAGGCGCATTCGGCCCTCGTGACCTTATGTGTTAGGCTTTGCCGGTTTGCACGATGGACGGTTATGACCCGGTGTTTCGCACGGGCGTTCTGACCGTTTCATTGGCCCGCCCTCAGGAGTACTCATGCGTCTGACCCAGATTTTCGCTGCCGCCGCCATTGCGTTGGTGAGCACCTTTGCCGTCGCCGACGACGCGGCTGACAAAGCCATTCGTCAAAGCCTGGAAAAACTCGAACTCGAGGTTCCGGTCGAGAGCATCAGTGCCAGCCCGTTGCCTGGCATGTACGAAGTCAAACTCAAAGGCAGCCGCGTGCTGTACGCCAGCGCCGATGGCCAGTACATCGTGCAGGGCAACCTGTATCAGCTGGCGAATGGCAAACCGGTCAACCTGACCGAGAAGACCGAACGCCTGGGCATTTCCAAACTGATCAATGCCATCCCGGTGGCCGAAACCGTTGTCTACCCGGCCGTGGGCGAGACTAAATCGCATATCACCGTGTTCACCGACACCACCTGTCCGTACTGCCACAAACTGCACGCCGAAGTGCCCGAGCTGAACAAGCGCGGCATTGAAGTGCGCTACGTGGCGTTTCCGCGCCAGGGCCTGAATTCGCCGGGTGACGAGCAGCTGCAAGCAGTGTGGTGCTCGAAAGACAAGAAAGCCGCCATGGACAAAATGGTCGATGGCAAGGAAATCAAGGCCGCCAAGTGCGATAACCCGGTTTCCAAGCAATTCGCCCTCGGTCAGTCGATCGGCGTGAACGGTACACCGGCCATCGTTTTGGCCGACGGCCAGGTCATTCCGGGCTACCAGCCGGCGCCACAAGTCGCCAAACTGGCGCTGGGCGCGAAGTAATTCGCATCGTCACGGGCAACCGTTGACGATCGTGGTCCGGCGGCAACAGCGCCGGGCCATCAACAGAGAGCCGCGAGCACGCGGTTGTTTTCCGGCCGACCCTGTGTCGGCCGTTTCATGGGGAGTTCACAGTGAATCCGGTCAAAGTAGGCATCTGTGGGTTAGGGACCGTCGGTGGCGGTACCTTCAACGTACTTCAGCGCAACGCCGAGGAAATTGCTCGTCGTGCCGGGCGTGGAATCGAAGTGGCACAAATTGCCACGCGCACGCCAAAGCCTCAGTTCCAGACGACCGGTATTGCGATTACCAACGATGTCTTCGAAGTGGCCACGAACCCTGAGATCGACATCGTCATAGAGCTGATGGGCGGCTACACCGTTGCCCGCGAGCTGGTACTCAAGGCCATCGAGAATGGCAAGCATGTGGTCACCGCGAACAAGGCGCTGATAGCCGTTCACGGTAATGAGATTTTCGCCAAGGCACGCGAGAAGGGCGTGATCGTGGCATTCGAAGCAGCGGTGGCCGGTGGCATTCCGGTGATCAAGGCGATCCGCGAAGGCCTGTCCGCCAACCGCATCAACTGGGTTGCCGGGATCATCAACGGTACCGGCAACTTCATCCTCACCGAAATGCGCGAAAAAGGTCGTACGTTCGAAGACGTGCTCGCCGAAGCGCAAGCGCTGGGTTACGCCGAAGCCGACCCGACCTTCGACGTCGAGGGCATCGATGCCGCGCACAAGCTGACCATTCTGGCGTCGATTGCCTTCGGCATTCCGCTGCAATTCGACAAGGCTTACACCGAAGGCATCACCAAACTGACCACCGCCGACGTCAACTACGCCGAAGCGCTGGGCTATCGCATCAAGCACCTCGGCGTGGCGCGCAGCACTGACGCCGGCATCGAGTTGCGCGTGCACCCGACGCTGATTCCGGCCGATCGCCTGATCGCCAACGTCAACGGCGTGATGAACGCAGTGATGGTCAACGGCGACGCCGCCGGTTCGACGCTGTTCTACGGTGCCGGCGCTGGCATGGAGCCGACCGCTTCGTCGGTGATCGCCGATCTGGTCGACGTCGTTCGCGCGATGACTTCCGACCCGGAAAACCGTGTGCCGCACCTGGCCTTCCAGCCGGACTCGCTGTCGGCGCATCCGATCCTGCCGATCGAAGCCTGCGAAAGCGCTTACTACCTGCGCATTCACGCCAAGGATCATCCGGGCGTACTGGCGCAGGTGGCGAGCATCCTGTCGGAGCGCGGCATCAATATCGAATCGATCATGCAGAAGGAAGTCGAAGAGCATGACGGCCTGGTGCCGATGATCCTGCTGACCCACCGCGTGGTCGAGCAGCGCATCAACGATGCGATCACCGCGCTGGAAGCACTGGCTGGCGTTGACGGCCCGGTTGTACGGATCCGCGTCGAACATTTGAACTAAAAAGCAGCGGCAAGCTTCGAGCGGCAAGTGGCAAGAGAGAAGCAGTCTGGCTTTTACTTGCGACTTGCAGCTTGCAGCTTGCAGCTCAAACCGAAGGTTTGAAAAAAATGCGATATATCAGTACTCGCGGCCAGGCCCCGGCCCTGAATTTCGAAGAGGTCCTGCTGGCCGGTCTGGCGACCGATGGCGGTCTGTACGTCCCGGAAAACCTGCCACGTTTCACTCAGGAAGAAATCGCTTCCTGGGCCGGCCTGCCGTATCACGAACTGGCCTTCCGGGTGATGCGTCCGTTCGTCACCGGCAGCATTCCGGATGCCGATTTCAAGAAGATTCTCGAAGAAACCTACGGCGTGTTCGCCCACAGCGCCGTGGCGCCACTGCGTCAGTTGAACGGTAATGAATGGGTGCTTGAGCTGTTCCACGGCCCGACCCTGGCGTTCAAGGACTTCGCCCTGCAACTGCTCGGTCGTCTGCTCGATTACGTGCTGGAAAAGCGCGGCGAGCGCGTGGTGATTGTCGGTGCCACCTCTGGTGACACCGGTTCTGCGGCCATCGAAGGCTGCAAGCACTGCGAAAACGTCGACATTTTCATCCTGCACCCGCATCAGCGCGTATCGGAAGTGCAGCGTCGGCAGATGACAACGATCTTCGGCGAAAACATCCACAACATCGCCATCGAAGGCAACTTCGATGACTGCCAGGAAATGGTCAAGAACAGCTTCGCCGACCAGAGCTTCCTCAAAGGCACGCGTCTGGTGGCGGTGAACTCGATCAACTGGGCGCGGATCATGGCCCAGATCGTTTACTACTTCCATGCGTCCCTGCAGTTGGGCGGTCCGGCGCGTTCGGTGTCGTTCTCGGTACCGACCGGTAACTTCGGCGACATCTTCGCCGGTTACCTGGCGCGCAACATGGGCCTGCCGATCAACCAGTTGATCGTCGCGACCAACCGCAACGACATCCTGCACCGCTTCATGAGCGGCAACCAGTACGTCAAGGAAACCCTGCACGCAACGCTGTCGCCGTCGATGGACATCATGGTGTCGTCGAACTTCGAGCGCCTGCTGTTCGACCTGCACGGGCGTAACGGTGCGGCGATTGCCGGCCTGATGGACTCGTTCAAAAAGGACGGCAGTTTCAGCGTCGAGCAAGAGCGCTGGACCGAAGCACGCAAGCTGTTCGATTCCCTGGCGGTGGACGATGCGCAGACCTGCGAAACCATCGCCGACGTCTACGAGCAAACCGGTGAGGTGCTCGACCCGCACACTGCCATCGGGGTGAAAGCCGCGCGCGAATGCCGTCGCAGCCTGGATATCCCGATGGTCATTCTGGGTACTGCCCATCCGGTCAAGTTTCCTGAGGCAGTGGAGAAAGCGGGTGTAGGAAAAGCGCTCGAACTACCTGCACATCTTTCTGATTTGTTTGAGCGAAACGAGCGCTGCACGGTTCTGCCAAACGACCTGAAAGCCGTGCAAGCCTTTGTCAGCCAGCATGGCAACCGCGGCAAGCCGCTCTAAGCCAGTAAAAGCTGTCACATTTTGAAGCCCGTCTCCTGACGGGCTTTTTTGTTTCTGCTGCCACACTGCTCGGGTTTTCACCCACGAAGGACGGGTGAGTCGATCACGAAGGAAATGGCAATGCTGTTTTACAGAGGTTTGAAACCGGCACTGGGCTGGTTGTTTTTGTTGGCGGTGCTGGGGTGGACACACAGCGGCATGGCAGCGCAAATGGCACTCGATCAGGCCAATGCGTCAGCCAGTGTCCAGGCTATCGAGCTGGATGCGCACGAGCAGCAATGGATACGTGACAACCCCAGAGTGACGGTGGCATCGGTGCAATATCCGTTGTACCTGTTTCAGGACGAACATGGCCAGTGGAGCGGTCTGAACAACGATGTGCTCAAGCGCGTCAGCGCAATGACCGGCCTGCAATTCGAGCACCAGGAATCGTTCTCTACCGACCATATGCTCGATCGCCTGCAAAGCGGGGTCGCGGACATCAGTACGACCTTGGCCATGAGTGATGATCGCAAGGCGTTTCTCGATTTCAGTCATGCTTTTGGAGGGGCAGGCTGGGTTTTTGTCGGACATGCCAATACCCCGCGGGTGGAGTCTTTCGAGCAACTGGCCAAGCGCGTTCTGGTGCTGCCCGCCCGTCATGCCCTGGAGGATGCGATTCGCCGCGATTATCCGTCGATTGAAATACGCTCGGTGAAAACCTACGCCGAAGCTCGGGCGCTGGTCGAGAGCGGTGAAGCCTACGCAACCATCGAAAACGAAATCGGCGCGCAGCTCTATCCGTTGGGCATGCTCAAGGTCGGTGCCCTGGTAGAGGGCAAGTGGGAAGCCGATCATCTGGCTGTACGAAAAGGCATGCCGCAACTACTGAGTATTCTCAACAAGGCGTTGGAAGCGTTCCCTGCGGCGGAGTTGCGGGCGATGCGTCTCAAGTGGCTGGCAGGCGTTTCGCCGCCGCCCGTGCCCTCCGTCTGGGAACGGCTGGTCGAGTGGGCATGTTGGGCGATGGGGGTAATCGGCGTTTTCGGAATGCTGTCGCTGGTGTGGAACAGGCGTCTGGCAGCCGTAATCAAGCTGCGCTGCGCAGCGGAAAAGGAGCTGGGTGATCAACTGGCCTTTCAGCACGCCCTGATCGATTCGATGCCGGATCCGGTGTTTGTCCGTGATCTGCACGGGCGCTTGATCATCTGCAATCGCAGTTACGAGGAAGCACTGTCGGTGCGCCTGGACCAGATGCAGGGGCGCCTGCTGATCGAAGTCGATGCGTTTCCGGAAACCACCGCGCGGATGCTGCACGATGAATTCATCGCCCAGTTGCAGACCCGCAAGTCGCGCTTCACCAAACGACAGCTGCTGTTCAAGGGCGGGTCTCGCGAGGTGTATCAGTGGACCGTGCCGTTTTACAGCGGTGACGGTAAATTGCGCGGCCTGTTGGGTGGCTGGACCGATATCACTCAGCGCAGGACCGAGAGCGGGTGTCGCTGTCTGCAGTAAAGAAGGGAAATGTCCTGCAAGACGCGGCTACTTTTCTGATGGGAGGCTTAAGACGCCTGCCCTAGAGTGAACGACAACTGCGGTGAGAGTCCGCGATGATCGCTCCAGAGGTCGCCCATGCGCTCGCTTAAAGTCCTGATTCTTGAACCCAACCCGTTCCAGCTGATGGCATTGCATCAAATGCTCAATGCCATCGGCATCTACGATGTATTGACCGCGCCTTCGCTGGCGTCAGCCTTGAGTTCACTGGGGCATCGCGGCGCGGTCGATATCGCCATTTGCGATCCGCAGCTCAAGGGTGGCGATGGGCTGGCTTTGATTCATCACCTGGCGGCGCACCATGAGGCGCGGGCCCTGATTCTGCTGGGCTCGGTCGCGCAGAGTCTGATGAGTGATCTGGAGCCGCTGCTCCGCCAGCAACGCCTGCGCCTGCTGGGACGGCTGCAAACGCCGGTTTCGGCGGTGTTGATGAGAGGTCTGCTGGACAGTTATCTGATCACCCCGCAGGAGCTCATCGAGGCCTGAAACCGGCGAATATTTTTCTGTCATCTTCGCCGTGCATGCTCTGTCAGACGCGGACCCGCAAGGTCGGGACGCGACAGGCAGAACTTTCTTCTCGGGCCGGTGGTCATTTAATGTGAACACGCCCCAGGCACTGTGTTTTCGGACTATTGAGTGGAGATCGAGATGGAAAGTATCAGTCTATTGCTCGGTGAGGCTCTGAGCCCGTATCAGGTGACGCTGACCCCTCGCGGCAGCCATGGTGAATGTCTGGTGACGCTGAAGAACAGCAGCGGCGCCATTGTGGTGGAACGCGAATTCAATCAGGCCCAGTTGAGCGACAAGCGCTTGCTGACCGACGTGGTGGACGGCCTGCACCGTGACGTGATGATCGCCGAAGGGCGGTTGGAACCCTGCGTGATTGCGGCGTTGCGCAATGCAGCTCTGGACAAGCGTCCGGCCCTGTAAAGATGAAATATTTTTGTGGGAACCTTCCTGCATCCCTGTCAGTCAGACCCCATAACAGCGAGATCAAGCATTGTGCTCCGGTGCTTGTCGCTTGCTGCTACGGGTCTCGAAGCAGACTCCGTTTAACCCCGAGTCGTCTCCCCACTTCTCGGGGTTTCTTTTGCCCGGCGTTTGCTCAATGCGCGGCTATTGCTCGAAAAAGCCAAGCGCCCAGCGCTGCTCAGATGGCCCCGTCTTCACGCAACCGAGCGATTTGCGCCGCGTCGTAGCCCAGATCGCCGAGCACCTGCGCATTGTGTTCGCCCAACTGCGGCCCGACCCATTCGGATGAACCTGGGGTTTCGGAAAGTTTCGGCACGATGCCGGGCATCTTGAAGTCCTTGCCGTCCGGCAGCTTGGCATGCAGGAACATCTCTCGCGCCAGATATTGCGGATCGTTGAACATGTCCTCGGCGCTGAAGATCCGGCTGACCGGTACGTCGGCCTGATTGAGCAAGTCGAGAACAGTCTGCAGTGGTAAGGAATTGACCCAGCGATCAATCACGCCATACAACTCGTCCCGGCGACTGTCGCGCCCGTCGTTACTGGCCAGCAGTGGGTCGTTGGCAAGATCTTCGCGGCCAATCACGAGCATGAAGCGTTTGAAGATCGCATCACCATTGGCACCGATCTGCACATGCTTGCCGTCGGCGCTGGTGTGGATCGAAGACGGCGTGATGCCCGGCATGATGTTGCCGCTGCGCTCGCGGATGAAACCGAACACGTCGAACTCCGGCACCATGCTTTCCATCATCGCGAAGATAGCTTCATACAGCGCAACGTCGACCACTTGGCCCAGTCCGCCATTGACCTCGCGATGACGCAGCGCCATCAGCGCACCGATCACGCCCCACAGCGCGGCAATCGAATCACCGATGGAAATGCCGGTACGCACCGGTGGCCGATCTTCGAAACCGGTGATGTACCGCAGGCCGCCCATGGATTCGCCGACCGCACCGAAACCTGGCTGGTCCTTCATCGGCCCGGTCTGACCGAAACCGGACAGGCGCACCATCACCAGTTTCGGGTTCAGTGCGTGCAGGGTTTCCCAGCTCAGACCGAGTTTTTCCAGGACGCCGGGGCGGAAATTCTCGATGAGGATGTCGGCCTCGCCCAGCAGTTGTTTCAGGATCGCCAAACCGTCCGGGTGTTTCAGATTGAGGGTCAGCGACTTCTTGTTGCGCGCCTGGACGAACCACCACAACGAGGTGCCTTCGTACAATTTGCGCCACTTGCGCAGGGGATCGCCGCCGTCCGGCGACTCGATCTTGATCACCTCGGCGCCGAATTCGCCGCAAATGCGCGAGGCAAACGGCCCGGCGATCAGCGTACCCAATTCAATGACTTTCAGACCCGAGAGCGGTTTGCTGGTGAACGGCATGCGAAATCCTGTAGGACAAGGCTGAACGGATACAGGGTTTTAACATAGCCGGCTGTCAGACGCCGCAGCTGGATCGCCATCAATTCGTTGATTGCCTGTGGCATCGGTTAGACTTGCCGACTTTCCTCGTATCAAGAAGCCCGTTCATGGCCCAGCCGTCCACTACCTACAAATTCGAACTGAACCTCACCGACCTCGACCGCAGCGTCTACGAAAGCGTCAAGCAGACCATCGCCCGTCATCCTTCGGAAACCGAAGAACGCATGACCGTGCGGCTGCTGGCCTACGCGCTCTGGTACAACGAGCAGCTGTCGTTCGGCCGTGGTCTGTCAGACGTGGATGAACCGGCCTTGTGGGAAAAGAGCCTGGACGACCGTGTCCTGCACTGGATCGAAGTCGGCCAGCCGGATGCCGATCGCCTGACCTGGTGCTCGCGCCGCACCGAACGCACCAGCCTGCTGGCCTACGGCAGCCTGCGTGTGTGGGAAACCAAGGTGATCCCGGCGATCAAGAACCTGAAAAACGTCAACATCGCCGCCGTCCCGCAGGAAGTGCTGGAGACCTTGGCCAAGGACATGCCGCGTGTCATCAAGTGGGACGTGATGATCAGCGAAGGCACGATCTTCGTCACCGACGACCGCGGTCAGCACGAAGTCCAGTTGCAATGGCTGCAAGGTGAGCGCGGCTGAGGTCGCGACATCGCTGATATTTCCCACGAATCAAAGAGAAGCCTCCGTCGCCCCATGCGTATCGAACCTCGTCAACTGCCTGCCACGCTGCCTTTCCTCGGTGATCTGCCGCCACTGCTGACCCGCCTGTACGCGGCGCGGGGCGTGCAATCGGAAGCGGAGCTGGACAAGAGTCTGGCGCGCTTGATCCCGTTCCAGCAGCTCAAAGGCATTGATGCGGCGGTTGACCTGCTGGTGACGGCATTGGAGCAACGCCAGCGCATTTTGATCGTCGGCGACTTCGATGCGGACGGCGCCACCGCCAGCACTGTCGGTGTGCTCGGCCTGCGCCTGTTGGGCGCGGCGCATGTCGATTATCTGGTGCCGAACCGTTTCGAATACGGCTATGGCCTGACGCCGGAAATCGTCGAAGTCGCGCTGACCCGTGAACCGCAACTATTGATCACCGTCGATAACGGCATCTCCAGCGTCGAAGGCGTCGCGGCGGCCAAGCGCGCCGGACTGAAGGTATTGATCACCGACCACCACTTGCCCGGCGATGAACTGCCGCAGGCCGATGCGCTGGTCAATCCGAACCAGCCGGGCTGCGAGTTTCCGAGCAAAGCGCTGGCCGGCGTCGGGGTGATTTTTTATGTGTTGATGGCCTTGCGCGCACGCCTGCGCAGCCTTGGCTGGTACGAGAGCAAACCGCAACCGAACATCGGCGAACTGCTCGATCTCGTGGCGCTGGGCAGCGTCGCCGACGTGGTGCCGCTGGACGCCAACAACCGCATTCTTGTGCATCAAGGGCTGGAGCGGATTCGTGCCGGCCGGGCGCGGCCGGGGATCAAGGCGATCCTCGAAGTCGCCAAGCGAGAGGCTGCGCGGATCACTTCCACCGACCTGGGTTTTATTGTCGGCCCTCGCCTGAACGCCGCCGGACGTCTGGACGACATGAGCCTGGGCATCGAATGCCTGCTCACCGCCGACGCCAATCTGGCGCGGGAAATGGCTGCGCAACTGGACGGCATGAACCAGGATCGCAAATCCATCGAGCAGGGCATGCAGCGGGAAGCGCTGGCGCAGCTCAAGGATCTGCCAGTCGAATCAATGCCGTTCGGTCTGTGCCTGTTCGACCCGGAGTGGCACCAGGGTGTGATCGGCATTCTCGCCTCGCGGATGAAAGAGCGCTATTTCCGCCCGACCATTGCCTTCGCCGATGCCGGTGATGGTCTGCTCAAGGGCTCCGGTCGCTCGGTGCAGGGCTTCCATATTCGCGATGCGCTGAGCGTGGTCGCGGCGCAGCATCCGAACCTGATCGCCAAGTACGGTGGCCACGCGATGGCCGCTGGTCTGACCTTGCCGCAGGAGAATTTTCCGCTGTTCGCCGAGGCTTTCGACGCTGAAGTGCGTAGGCAACTTCGCGAAGAAGACCTCACCGGGCGCATGTTATCGGACGGCACGCTGGCCGTTGAAGAGTTTCATCTCGAACTGGCTCGCGCCTTGCGCCACGCCGGGCCGTGGGGTCAGCACTTTCCGGAGCCGCTGTTTCATGGCGTGTTCCAGTTGGTCGAGCAGCGCGTGGTTGGCGAACGGCATTTGAAAGTGGTGCTGAAAAGCGAATGCGGTTCGGTGAAGCTCGATGGCATCGCGTTTGGCATTGATCGCGATGTGTGGCCGAACCCGACGATTCAATGGGTTGAACTGGCTTACAAACTCGACGTCAACGAGTTTCGTGGCAACGAGACTGTGCAGTTGATGATCGCCCACATCGAACCGCGCTGAAGATCAAAAGATCGCAGCCTTCGGCAGCTCCCACAGGGGATCGCATTCCTCTGTTGGAGCTGCCGAAGGCTGCGATCTTTTCTGGAACCCCCCAAGATCCCCCGTTGTCGACTAGGCTCTAAGCACTGCTTGATTGGCCTTGTGACGTCTTGTCGAATTTTTGCCCGCGGGGGCGGGTGCTGCACCCTTTTTCTGTCACTCGTCGACTTTTCAAACAGAACCCTGGAGCCTGCCCACTGATTCGAGAGGTGCCCCATGAGTCTGCTGCTTGAACCCTTTACTCTTCGCCAACTGACCCTGCCCAACCGCATCGCCGTGTCGCCGATGTGCCAGTACTCCAGCGTCGACGGCCTGGCCAACGACTGGCACCTGGTGCACCTGGGCAGCCGCGCGGTGGGCGGTGCCGGTCTGGTTTTCACCGAAGCCACGGCGGTTACCGCCGACGGGCGCATCACCGCCGAAGACCTTGGCCTGTGGAACGACGAACAGATCGAACCGCTGCAACGCATCACTCGCTTCATCACCGCCCAGGGCGCGGTCGCCGGCATTCAGCTGGCCCACGCCGGGCGCAAGGCCAGCACCCACCGGCCGTGGATCGGCAAGCATGGCAGTGTCAAACCCGAGGATGGCGGCTGGACCCCGGTCGGGCCATCGCCGATTGCTTTCGATCCGCAGCACACGCAACCGAAACAGCTCGATGAAGGGCAGATCGCCGAAGTGATTCAAGCCTTTGTCGACGCGGCCAAGCGCGCGCTGACGGCGGGGTTCAGCGTGGTCGAGGTGCATGCCGCGCACGGCTATCTGCTGCATCAGTTTCTTTCGCCGCTTAGCAACCAGCGTCGCGATCAGTACGGTGGTTCGTTCGAGAATCGCATCCGCCTGGTGCTGCAAGTCACCGAAGCGGTGAGGGCGGTTTGGCCGGAGGAATTGCCGGTGTTTGTCCGCGTGTCGGCGACCGACTGGGTCGAAGACGGCTGGAATCCGGACGAAACCGTGGAACTGGCGCGTCGCCTTCACACGCTGGGCGCCGATCTCATTGACGTGTCTTCAGGAGGGACAGCTGCAAACGCGGAAATTCCGGTCGGACCCGGTTATCAGACGCGCTTTGCCGAGCGGGTACGCAAAGAGTCAGGCATTGCCACCGGTACTGTCGGCATGATTACCGAGCCGGCCCAGGCCGAGCACATTCTGCGTACCTGTCAGGCTGATATCATTTTCCTCGCCCGAGAGCTGCTGCGCGATCCGTACTGGCCGCTGCACGCCGACGATGATCTGGGCGGGCGCAAAGCAGTGTGGCCGGCGCAATATCAACGTGCTACCCATCGCGACCAGCCCATTCATGAGTCGGATTTGCGTGATTGATTGAAGGCTGGAAAGCAAAAGCCCCGAGCCAGTGATGGCCGGGGCTTTGGTTTGTCTGGTCCGGCCTCGCTGTCTGCGCTGCCGTCATCGCGGGCAAGCCCGCTCCCACAGGTTCGAGTCGACTACAGGTCTTGTGATCAACTCACCACTGTGGGAGCTGGCTTGCCAGCGATGAGGCACTGGCAGGCGCTACAAAACCTCAAGGGTATTTACGCTTGTCCGGCGCCGGCGGGAAATACTGGTACAACCAGGTCTCGCTCAACGTGCGGTCATTGGTGCGAATGAACAGGCGCAGTTCCACCGGCTCGACACTGTCATTGGTCGGGTACCAGTCGAACAGGATCCGATAACCCTTGATGTCATCCAGCACCAGCACGCTGAAGTCCTGCACCTTGCCGTTGGAACAGGTAATCACCGGCTCGATCCCGGTGCCCTGTGGCAGGCGCTCAAGGCCGCCACCGGTGAAGTCGACGGCAAAACGGCGCGCCCAGACTGGCGGGTAGTGCTCACCCGGCGCCCAACCCTCGGTGAAGCCGCCCATGCCCGAACGCGTCGCGTGCACTCGCGCCAGTGGCGTGCCGACCGGTGGCAGGGCGCTCCAGTACAGCTTGTACCCGTAGTTCAGCGAATCACCGGCAGCCACGGGTTTCTTCGGCGTCCAGAAGGCGACGATGTTATCCAGCGTCTCGCCGGTCGTAGGAATTTCCAGCAGGTCAATAGAGCCTTCGCCCCATGCGGTTGTCGGTTCTACCCACAGGCTCGGGCGCTTGCTGTACCAGTCGACAGTGTCCTGATAGTTGGCGAATTCGTGGTCGGTCTGCACCAGGCCAAAACCTTTCGGGTCCTTGTCGGCAAATGCGTTGAATTGCAGCGTCGCCGGGTTGTTCAACGGACGGCAGATCCACTCGCCATTGCCGCGCCACATGGCCAGACGGTCGGAGTCGTGAATCTGCGGGTGAATGGTGTCGCACATGCGCCGTTCGTGGGTGCCGCAGCTGAACATGCTCGTCATTGGCGCCACGCCCAACTGTTCGATAGTGGTGCGTGCGTTGATGTGCGCGTCGATTTCCATGACCACGCGCTCGGCCTGGCAATCGATGTCGAAGCGATAGGCGCCGGTCGCGCTCGGCGAGTCGAGCAGGGCGTAGACCACAAAACGCGTGGCGTTCTTGTCAGGCGTCTCGAACCAGAACTTGGTGAAGTCGGGAAACTCTTCGCGCTTCTTCGCGTAGGTATCAATGGCCAGGCCGCGCGCGGAGAGGCCATATTGGCCAGTAGCATCGACCGCACGGAAATAGCTGGCGCCGAGAAACGACACCACGTCATGCCGATCCAGCTCCGGTGCCTTGAACAGTTTGAAGCCGGCAAAACCCAGATCGCCCTTGAGCTGCTGGGTGTCGACCGAAGTGTTCTCGTAATTGAACAGCGCCGGGCGGAAATGCACCTCGCGCGCCATGCGCGTCTTCGGATCAACGCTGTACATGCGCACCGGCTGACGGAAACCCATGCCGACGTGGAAAAACTGCACGTCCAGCTGACCTTTGTTTTCCTTCCACAGGGAATGCTCGCCGTCGTAGCGGATCGCGTTGAAATTCTGCGGAGTCATGGTCGCCAGGGTTGGCGGCAACACCTGTTTCGTATCCTGATAGGCATTGCCGGCGAGCTGCTTGGCCTGGCGCTTCAACGCCTCGAAATCGAAGGCCTGGGCCTCGCCATCGGCGGCGCCGCCATTGGCCGCCCAGGCGCGAGCAGCC
The DNA here is from genome assembly GCF_004307505.1 of Pseudomonas sp. Sample_11. Classification (NCBI taxonomy): domain Bacteria; kingdom Pseudomonadati; phylum Pseudomonadota; class Gammaproteobacteria; order Pseudomonadales; family Pseudomonadaceae; genus Pseudomonas; species Pseudomonas sp. Sample_11. The sequence goes on along the minus strand of NZ_RCOD01000013.1, from coordinate 25,736 downwards.
AACAGGCCCGACGCGGAAAGACCGGTATAGGCCGCAATGGCCATGGACGCTTTGAGCAAATTCCTGCGGTGCATAAATACAACCTGTCGTGTGCAATCCCGCGCCGTTCCTGGCACGTATCGGATCGGAAATTACGGTTCGGTCATGCCTTCGGCCAAACGCAACGGACTATAAACAGATGCCCGCTAGCTTAATCGGTTCGATTGTCGGGCAAAAAGGCTTGTTTGCGTTGCGTCATCTGGCAATGAAACAAGACATGTCTGTAATTTTTCTGACAGGGCTCTCTGATTTAGAGGGCATATCTGCTTTTTTCGATTAATTACTCTAAAAACCACTTTTCAACGCCGATTTAATTCCTATTCTATGGGCAAGACCGGATACAAGCCTTCGTGCCGGCGGGGCACACGACGCTGCTCGAAGAGGCAGGGCGATGTGAGGTTCAGCAGTTTCTTGACTCAATAGAGAAGGACATCGTCCATGGCAAAAATACAGGGCATCACCGAAATGTTGGGCATCTTTCCTTGCTTGGGCGGCGGGCGCAGAAGACGCCGTCTCAATTCCGAGGAATTGAAACTGGTGGAACGTTATCGAGAGCTATCGGAAAGCGACCGGATCGCCATGCGCTATCTGGTGGATGCGATGCGGAGTGTTTCGCGGTTTTAAGGAGGAGGGGAGAAGGGGGCAGGTCGAAAGGCCTGCCCCTTTTCATTGGGTAGCGCTCGGAACGAGCCCTTTTGAGTGGCGAGCAACATCTCGAAGCACACTCGCGGGGCGGGTCCGGGCACTTTCGAACTAGGCTGAGGGCCTTAGATCCGGATAACCCTTGTTTGGAGACGGAACATGAACACCCGTGGATTGCTCGATCAACTGCTCAAGTCCGGGCAGGAAATGCTGCAGAACAAGGCCGGCGGCGCTTCCAGCAAATCGGCTGCGAGCGGACTTGGCGGCTTGCTCGGTGGCTCGTCTGGCTCCAGTGGCCTCGGCGGCCTGCTCTCCGGCGCGGGTGGCGGCGCATTGGCCGCAGGCGCGATGGGCCTGCTGCTCGGCAATAAAAAGGTCCGCAAGGTCGGCGGCAAAGTCGCGATCTACGGCGGCCTCGCTGCGCTGGGCGTACTGGCTTACAAGGCGTACGGCAACTACAACGCCCAAAAAGGCAGCGCACCCCAACGCGAACCGCAAACCCTCGACCGCCTGCCACCCGCTCAAGTCGAGCAGCACAGCCAGGCAATCCTCAAAGCCCTGGTCGCCGCCGCCAAAGCCGACGGCCACATCGACGAGCGCGAGCGCGAACTGATCGAGGGCGAATTCACAAAGCTCGACAACGATCAGGAACTGCAACACTGGCTCCACGCCGAACTCAACAAACCCCTCGACCCCACCGACGTCGCCCGCGCGGCGAGCACGCCGGAAATGGCGGCGGAGATGTACATCGCCAGTGTGATGCTGGTGGATGAGGAGAATTTTATGGAGAAGAGCTATCTGGATGAACTGGCACGGCAGTTGAAATTGGAGCCGGGGTTGAAGGTGGAGTTGGAGAGGCAGGTGCGGTTGGTGGGGGCGGATAGCGTGTAATCGTAGTGGCGATCGCCCGGCATCAGCGGGCGGTTACCCTTTTACGTTAGCTAGACTTCCTGCGTTTCAGTCGTTTCCGTAACGGCGTTGAATCGACCTTTGTCCCGATGGCGGACATTGCTCTTGCGGCTGGCTCTGCATATTTTTGGTACTAGCCGCGTAATAGAGCTGGCAAATAGATCACTAGCAATCGGTGATTAGCGCACTGACTTCGTCGCCAGATCGGTGTTATTCAACAGTCGACCGTTGAGGTATGAGTCGGCGGGCCTGCCGTCGAGCAAGTTTCCTTCTGCTAGAAGTATTTGAATGGATATGTGTCTCCCGTGATTATTATTGAATCTTTTTCTGTATATACGTTGTTGATGTTGTTGATAACCAGCTGTAGGTTGGTTGGGTTTTGAAAAAGATGATAGAAGAGTTCGAAGTAAAGATAATCTTCGATCAAACTTGCTGCTAGGTTTGGATGGATGTTCAGAAGTTCATTGAAAGTCGGGTAATCAACTGTTGCAAGCTCGGGGATGTCCGCATAGCCTTGCACGGTATCGTCAATCCTGCATTCCGAAATAAACGTATCTGCAATAATTTCAAACTTTCTTGGAAAGTCTCCGGGTTTGATTTGCAGTATGTAGGGCTGAGTCTTGATCGTGACCGCCTCTCCGAATCCCAAGCTTCTATAAGATACGGTACTTGGATTGACTGCGTTGCCCGAGCACTTAAATATCATGGTTTTGCTTTCGCTGTTATAGGTTTGGTTGTCGAGATTTTTTAACCGAAAGAAAACTCCCTTGTACTACAGGTCTGAGGCTTTTCCCAAATTAATTGCATCGGCATCGGCATCGGCATCGGCATCGGCATCGAACGCGGACTGCTTTAGCTTAGGGTGTTGCTTAAACAATTTTTTTGCTGAGAGAGTAGCGCCGCCACACCCTATGTATTAGCCAATGTCAGGTCCACTGCTTTCCCCGTATACTCCAGATTTGTAAAGGCTGCATCAGATTTGTTTAACTTTATGTAGTGTGTGATCTAAAATTTTTTCTAGGTCGCTCCAGGTTTTGGCGGTGTCGGTGAATATTGGAAATTCTCCAAGCTTGATTTGCAATTAATGAAGTTCTAAAAGTGCCTTTTTTGCTAAATAATTGATGCCGTCCGATGTCTATTATTTATTCGAGGCCAGTAGCTGTGCTCGTCGTGATTTTTGCTGTTCACGTCCAGGTTGTCGGTGTATTCGTAGCGGGTAGTACTGCCGAGTTCGTTCTATTCGGCAGTGACGCGATCGTCAGTATTGTTGGTATACGCGCGCGTGGTACGCTGAGCAGGTTAGATGTGCCAGGTGACTCGCGGCGTTCCATTTGTAAAAAAGCCGCATTGAGAAGGGGCAAGCATCGTAGATCTTGTGTCGACACTTTCCTATTTTTTAAAAACTCGATAGCCGGCATCAAAGTCGCTTATGGTATGCATGTTTCTGTAATTTACTTCGAATATTCCTTCAATTGGCGGTTGCGTGCGTTTCGCCTGTAAATTTAGAGTTTCTGCCACGTTTCGAAGTTCATGGTATGTTGCTATGTAGGCATGATCGGAAGCGGAGAAGTCAAGAGTCACCTTTTGAGGTGAGATAATCGCAAGATTGATTAGTAGCTGAGGTGATGTGAATGATCTACCGCCAATGTCATAGATCTTGTCTTTATTTTCCAGTTTGGGTCTGTAAATTTCATTTAATAAGTAGTCTTCCTCTTGATCTAAGAATCTTACCAGTTTTTCGTGGCCTTTTATTTTTTCAAATGTAACGGTTGCTTTTTTGATTATTAGGAAGCCATCCTCGTCCATGTTTTCGAGAAAGTTTAAGTCTTGGCTTTCTATTGAAGACGTTATTGGCTCATCTAATAGGTTGAGAACAAAATTGAAAATTTCTACTTGGAGTTTATCCTGTATGTTTTCAGTAGGAGGAATATTTATGTAGGATATAATTCCGCCTGCATTGTCGTAATCGATTGCGCCAAAAGATTCTGTAATGTCAATGTAGATATTCATTTTGCTCTTTTGATTGCCGATTGATTAGAGGCTGTCTTAATTGATTGTTGGTTCTTTATTGGCGCCTTTTTGGTAAGTGGCGTTGGGCGTTTGTCGGCAATATTGTAAAAGTTCGCTTGTACAAGATTTGGTGGGCTTTGCTATTATATTTCTGATGATTCTGCTTTCGCAAGTAAACTATATATTTCTGGTTCTATTTCACTTTTTGGTGTGGTATCTATTATCTGTTTTACATGGTGAGCGTATTTTTTTTCAATCGCTACTTCGGCCCAGTCGAGCTCGTAAATAGAAATAACTTTAACGTCTTTATATTCCGATTTTGAAAGTAAAATCTTTAAAATTTCTATGGCTTGGGTGGTACGATTTTCTCCAAGTGAAACGGCGCATCTTTGTTGCCAAAATTCCGGCATTTTGAGTATTGCTTTTTTTAGGACTTCCCAGTCCTTATCACTGAAGTCTATGAGTACCGTTTTAGCAACTAGCTCGGTGCTGTATTCAGTCCATGGTGAATCTTCAGATTCACCTATCCATGAGCAGAGCTTTTTATATAGATTTTCTTCATTGCCAGTCGTCATGGTGTTGCTCCCGTAGGGTATGAAGAAGTGATGACATCGTTTTCTTTAATAACCTGCCATTGAACTCCGTCCACGATTTTGGTGTGTTCGGTTACTACCGCGCCTGGATCGTTCCGTAACACTCTGCCTGGCTCTGCTGCTACCTCATCAGTAACTCTCAAGATCTTCGCGTCACTCCAAGATTTCGGCGCAAATGTATGTCTATTTGGAGACTTTGCTGCAGACCAGCCGATGGTTCCATCCTTACGCTCTAAAATCATTTTAAAATTTTTAACGCTGGTAGTTCCGTCCTTGTTAGTGCTGACAATATCGTACTGATATTTTGGAGAGTTCATAACCTGCGCCGAATGACCGCCTACTGGTTTGTTATGGCCGGGGCTCCGTGTGCCATACAGTATTTTGTTCTGCATTGCCTTGGGAATCGGTCCGGTATAGGGCGCTTCGGGGCTGCCGTCATCAACTTTCGATTTTTTTTCTTCTTGGTCAGTTCGGTTACCTGATGAATCTTTATCTCCGGCTCCGGGACATGTATTCAATCCTAGAGGATCCACCCACCCCGTAGGATTGGTCACGTACTGATAGCTATTCAACCCACCCGCAAGCTTGATCGGGTCCGGCGTCAAGAACCGTCCAGTCCCCGGATTGTAGTAGCGGTGGCGGTTGTAATGTAACCCTGTCTCGGTGTCGAAATACTGCCCTTGAAAACGCAGCGGATTATCGATTTCGCTGACATCCAGCGCTGCGAGGTTGCCGTACGCGCGATACTTCGCCGACCACATGATTTCGCCGCTGTAGTCGGTGAGCTCTTGCGGAGTGCCGAGGTGGTCGAGTTGATAGTAGAACGGGGCAGCCTTTAGTGGGCCTTCGCCGTCGAGCATTGCCAATGGGCGGAAGCTGCCCGGTTCGTAGATGTAGCTGCGATAACGACTTTCTGCGCTTTCGGCGATCAATCGTTCGCCTTGCCAGAGGAATTCAGTGGTATGGCCGTCGACGGTTTTCTCGATGCGGCGGCCAAAGGCGTCGTATTTGTAGGTGGCGGTGCTGCCGCCTGGGAGGCTGACGCCAATCAAGCGGTGTTGGCAATCGTACCGGTATTCGGTGACGAGCTTTTGGCCGTTGCCGCGACGCTCGCGGATCAAATTTCCGTACGCGTCGTAGTCGTAGTGGCGGTCGCCTTGCATCAGCAGGCGATTACCTTTGACGTTGGCGAGGTTGGCTGCGGGCAGGTCATTCTGGCCGAGGAGGTTGCCTGCCGGGTCATGGGCGAAGCTCTCCGGCATAGCGCCGCGTACGCTGATCAGGCGATCCAGTGGATCGTAGTGATAGCTGCGGTTGCCTTTGCGGCTGTCGTTAATACCGGCGAGGTTGCCGTTGGCATCGTAGTTGTAGCGACGCTGGAACAGGTGTTTGTCCCGTTGGCTGACGCTGTGGGCCTGTAGTCGGCCCTGTTCATCGTATTGGTATTGGCTAAGCAGCAAGCCTTGTTGGCGTTGTTGCTCGCGACCGGCGTTGAACTGGTGGCTGGTCAGGCGAGAGCCGTTGAGGTCGATGCTGCTCAGCCGTCCACCGGACAAATGACGGTAATCGAGCGTGCAGCCATCGGGCAGACGGCAGTGGCTGAGCTGACCGACTTTGTCGTAAGCGTAACGCGTGGTGCCCCAGCCCTGATGTTCGGTGATCAAGCGATCTTGCACGTCGTATTCATAAGCGAGCGGCCAATGGCCGTCGTCGACGTTTACCAGGCGACCGAGTGCGTCGTAGCTGTAATGAATCTCTTCGCCATCGGGCAGCGTCTTGACCAGCAAACGGCCTGCGGCATCGCGCTGGTATTCGGTAACCAGTTCACTACCGTCGTCACCGAACTCGGTTTTCTTCAGCAGTTGGCCGTTCAGGTCGTACTCGTACGCGGTGCGGCGGCCGTCGAAGCCGGTTTCCTGCTGAATCAGGCCGTTCGGGTAATAATCGAGTTGATAGCGTTCGCCGCGCTCGTTTTCGATCTCGGTGAGGTTGAGTTGCGAGTTGTCGTAGCGATAGCGCAGTTGGCTGCCGTCGGGATTAATCCGGCGGCTGACGAGGTGCAGGTTGTCGGCGTATTCGTAGCGGGTGATCCGCCCGAGCTCGTCGCGTTCGGCGGTGACGCGGCCATACGGGTTGTAGGTAAACGCACGTGTGGCGCCGCCGGGCAGGGTGACCTGAGTGAGGCGGGCGACGGCATCCCATTGGTATTGGGTGATCGCTCCGAATTCATCCTGGCGAGTGATTTGCCGGCCGAGCGCATCGTAGCGATACTTGCGTTGACCTCCATCCGGCAGGCGTTCTTCCAGCAATTGGCCGAGGTTGTTCCAGCCCAGTTGATGACGACTGCCGTCGGGGTGGCGGATCTCAAGCAAGCGTCCCTGACGGTCATAGCTGTAGAAGGTCTCGTTGCCGTCAGGATCGGTTTGTTGGGTGATATCGCCCTGGCGGTTGCGTTCGTATTTCCAGCGGGCCTTGCCGCGCTGGACATCAATAAGTTGACCGTTGAAGTAGTTGTAACGCGTCGGAACACCTTCCGGGGGGATCACCGCAATCAAGCGTCCGGCATCGCTGTACTGATACTCGGTGATCGCTCCCATCGGGTCTTTAACGGCGATCAATCGGCCGTTATCGTCATAAGCGTTCTGCGTCTCACCACCGTCGGGTGCGGTCTCACTGACCAGGCGTGCATTTTCGTCATGCACATAGACCAGCTCACTGCCGTCAGCGTTATGAACAATGACCGAGCCTTTATCATCCCACTCGTAACGTGCTTCCATCTGCGCGTAATTGGCCCAATGACGTACGCATCGGGACAGCTTGCCTTCACGCTCCCACTCCCAGAAGAAGCTAGCCCCTCCGGCCATTTGTCGCTCAAGGATGACGTGCTGATCGTTGTAGCGGTAATGCTCGGTTTCGCCCATCGCATTGGTGGAAGAAACCAGTTGATTGAGTGCGTTGTATCGGTAGGTGACGAGGGTATGAATCGTCAGCCATGGGTCTTGGCGTTCGCCGCGTTCATTGTATTCGGGGCGTTGTTGCTGTTGGTCGACAGCAACGATGTGTCTGTCTTCGTAGCGCAGCAAAAGGGCGCGCCCTGCGCCGTTATCTATGCGCTGGATACGATCAACGAAGTCATAACTGATGTGCAGACGATTTTCGTACGCATCGCTGATCGCGGTCAGTCGACCGGCACGGAAATGGTAAAAGCGTGTTTTTGCCCCGGCCTGGGTCAAAATGAGTTCGCCGGGTTCATTGCCTAGATAAATTGCTGCCTGAGCCAGACTGTTAGTGATGGCCGGCCGCTGTTCCGTGGGCATCGGGAAACGGGTTTGCCGGTTCTCGTTGTCCGTCCACAGCACACCCTCATCGTCGATCTGCAAGCGATGAGACAGTGAATGACTCCAGCCATAGCCGAGGCGGCTATCAATTTCGACTGCACTGCTTCGGTATAGGCGTGTCCACTCAAAAGGCAGCAGGCCACCCAGTTCCCCATCGGTGAGCGTCAGTAACTCTTCACCGGTCACCATCGATACTGGTTCGCCGTCTGAGCATGTGTCGTCGACGCATTGTGCAGGTTTTTTTGCTGGGTTCTTCGGCTGTTCGGGGGCGTTGTCGACGGTCTCTACTTGCTCGATCCGTGAGGCTGGCTCATCTTTTTTACGGGTTTGAATCTGCGCATCGGATTCCACTTTTCCGACGGTGCCTGGTAGCTTGCTCTTCGGAGCTGTCGCGGTTTCAGCAGGTTTGGGAGCGGCAATCTGAACATCCGCTTTGGGTGTCGGATTGAAATTCGAATCACTTCCGCCAGTGATCGGTGGCCTGTTTTTAGGAGCTGTGGCCGTTTCGGCGGGTTTGGGGGGCGCGATCTGAACATCCGCTTTGCGTGCCGGATTGAATTTCGAATCACCATTGAGTAGCAACGGCTTCGATGCTTCGGTATGGGGCGTCGCTTTGGACTTGCTGACTTTCATCAACATGCCGGTGAAGTCTTCAATCAGCTTTATGACTTTGCCGCTGCTTTGTACCCCTTTGACGGCTTTTGTACCCACGCGTACGGCCAAGCCAAGACCACCAGTCAAGACAACGCCGATCAAAATGTTGAGCAGGAACTCTGTCGACATTTGCGCCAGCACTTCGGTACAAGTCTGCGGCGGCAGCATTTTCACCCAGGCCACGATGGCCGCGACGTATATCCACATCAACGGCTCATCGCTCGCGATCAATAAAGCAGTGTGAATAGCGTCGGCAGAGGCGTCGTAAATTTTCTTGATCTGTTCTTCAGTGAAAAAGTTTTTCAGCTTCTCGTAGTTTTCGCGAGGATGGGCGATGAGGTCGTAGAGACTTTTGATATCGCCCCACAATCCCACAATCGCTTTCATGAACCCTTCCCAGGCCGCTTCCAGCTCCTGCAAGGCGCGACCTCCAAGGGAGGCATCGGTGTGAGCTTGCCAGAGCGGGAGGAAGCTGGTGCTCCATTCGGTTTGTAGCCAGCCGCCCAACTCGCCGATCACGCCTTGGTAGGAGTTGAATAAACTGTCGATCTGGGCACGCGTAGGATTCGGGAAGAAGGTGATTTTGTATTGCTGATTGGGAGTAAGGCCTGAAACTTCAAGAATCCCTGATGCATCAATGATTTTATTGATGGTCGGGCCAACTTCGTTTTTGCCGATGAAGCGGCCATTGACGACCGGTGTCAGTTGAACTGGCGTATTGCCGATCGGCACAAAGCGCGCGGACTCAAAACTATGGATCAACACCAGCTTGCCGTTCGCAGGACAGTTGGCATAAAGGGTATTTTCTTTCTTGCTGTCCTTGTCAGCCGTGCCAACTTCGTCACCGACTTTGAATTGCTGCTCTGCATCCAGAATGCCGCCGTACCAGGCTTCGGCATGCTCGCGATAATCCTTCAGGCACTTCTTGAAATCGTTGATGATGGCCTGAGCATCGGGTTGTTTTGCTGTGAGACCGCCAACGATCCCGCCCATTAAAACGCTCATACCACCCCCTCTTTTTCCAGATAGGCCTTCAACAGCCCGGTAAAGTTTTCTTCCGTGAGTGGCGTGCGTTTAACAAAGCGCGCCACTTTTTGTTTCAGGTTCGATTCGGGAAAGGAAAAATACAGATCGGCGTGTTCCTCTTGCAACCACTGCATCATGTTGCCGATAACGGTCGATGGATTTTCTGCCATTAACCCTTCCAACAACCCCTTCGGCACCTCCCACCACGGCCAGTCCCGCACCTTCGGCACCACCCTCGACCCCACCTCCAGCGCCTGACCATTGATCAGATACCGCTCAAACACCGGCAGCACTTCTCCAGCCTTCTCCCCAAGCCCCCGCAAAATCGGATAAATATGCCGCCCATCCCAAAACCGGAAAAACACCTCGGTGCCATCCGGCATTTTCACCTGCGTCAGGCTGCGCAGATGCTCGAACACTTCGTTCGGTTCTGAACGCGATACCGCCAGCCAGCCCCAGTCGAGGGCGTCGGTGTCGGCGATCCATGGCAGGAAGGCGGAGTTGGCTTTGAGTTCGGTGAGGTAGGGCATCACCGGTTGCCAAGTGGAGTAGGGCGTGCCGCCCCAGATCGGAATGAGCTGGGCGGTGGGTTCGGTGAGGTACAGGGTTTTCAGGGCGTCGGCATCGCTGGCCGCGCTGACGATCAGGTACAGGCGCTCGCCGCTTTGCAGCGGCTGTTGCGCCAGCCAGTCCTTGGGGGTGATTGGTTCAGATGGCACAGGCACCTGCCTTGCATTTTTCGCATTCTTCACAGAACGGCGCGTTACGTTTGAGGGTGTTGATCTGCGCCGGGGTCAGGACCTGGCCAGCCTTGTCGGCATCCGCCTGTTTCAGCACGCCGGGCATCAATGGCGCGGCGCCCGTACCAACGCCGGGGCTGCCGCCGGAGTTCATGTTGATCACCGGCCCACTCATGGTCACGCCACCAGCGTCGATCTTGATGAAGCTGCCGCCGCCGATCAGCGTGAGTTCCGCACCAGCCTCCATCACCACTTTCATGCCGCTGCTCAGGTGAATTTCTTGCCCGGCGTCGATGAACTGGCCGGTGCCGATCTTGATGTGCTGGTTCACGCCGACGGTGAGGTGGTCGTTGGCGCGGGTTTCGACTTTGCGGTCGGCGTAGACGGTGTGGTGTTCTTCGGCCTTGAATTCGCTGTAGCTGTTTTGCTCGACGGTGTCGTGGCGTTCGTTGCCGACGCGGATTTTCTGGTCGTGCTCGATGTTTTCGTCCCAGTCGCGCTGGGCGTGCAGGTAAATCTGTTCCTGACCTTTTTTGTCTTCGATGCGCAGTTCGTTGTAGCCGCCACCGCCCATCGAGCTCAGGGTCTTGAAGGTGCTGCGGGTCTTGTTCGCCGGCAGTGGATAGGGGACGGTGTTTTCCTTGTGGTACAGGCAGCCGCTGATCAGCGGTTGATCGGGGTCGCCTTCAAGGAAGGTGACCAGCACTTCCATACCGATGCGCGGGATGGCGATGCCGCCGTACTGGGCGCCGGCCCAGGCGCTGGAGACGCGCAGCCAGCAACTGGTCTTGTCGTCGGCCTGACCTTCGCGGTCCCAATGGAACTGGACTTTGACCCGGCCGTACTCGTCGCAGTGGATCTCTTCGCCTTTCGGGCCGGTGACCACGGCGCTCTGGCTGCCGAGGATGCGCGGTTTCGGGTGGCGCAGGGGCGGGCGGTTCGGCACGTCCCACGGCGTGGCCTGGAAACGGTTGCGATAACCCTGATGGAAATCGTCTTTCAGCGCGGTGGTGTCACTGGTCACCGACTCCTCGAGCACTTGCGGCTGCTTGCCTTCATGCAGGACTTCGGTGAGCAGCCACAGGTCGTTCCACTTGGCTTTCGGGTGTTCGGTCAGGGCGAGGAAATGGCCGCTGACCAGCAGTGGCTGATCACTCTTGCCTTCGGCCAATTGGAAGTCGCTGCGATGACGTTCGAGGGCGCGTTTGGCCAAATGCTTGCCGCGCTCGCGGTCGATGAAGCGGCCCGGGTAATCGTAGTCTTCGAGGTCGGGCAGGGCGTCGCCACGGTTTTCGCTTTCCAGGGTCAGGCGCGGTTTTTCGAAGTCGTAGTCGCGGCGGGTGGTGCGGCTGGTGCGGGTTTCCAGGCGCAGGTCGAAGCGCTTGATCACCGGGTTGCTGGCGACCATGCCGGAGTCTTGCTGATAGGGCACCGGGGCGAGTTTCGGGAACACCGTCTGATCATCGCCGAAAACGAGCTTGTGCGCGTTGGCGCTGTGCTGGAAGTGGAAGTGAATGCCTTCTTCTTCGCACAGGCGCTGGATGAAGTGCAGATCCGACTCGTCGTATTGCACGCAGTAGATGCGCTCGGGATAGATCGAGCCGGTCTTGAATTCGTAGGCGTTGCCTTGAATACCGTGCTCTTCCAGCACTTGGCCGATGATCTTCGGCACGCTGAGGTTCTGGAAGATGCGCTGGTTGATGCGGTGCGCCAGGTACGCCAGTTGCGGGCGCAGGGTCACCGAATAACGGGTCAGGCGCTTGCCGGAATCGCCTTGTGCGGCGCGGTAGATCTGGCCGTGAATGCCGCTGCCGTCAGGCGACAGCTGCAGAAAGGCCGGTTTGTGCAGCAGGGTTTCGAGGTCCAGCGACGGCTGCTCACTGACCAGCTCCACCTCAAAGACAAAAGGCTGGCTGATGGCTTCCCGGCCGGTGAGGGTAAACACCTGAAAGTCGGCGGAAAGCCCTTCGATGGTCAGGGCAAAGTGGGTTTCATTGGCCGGCGCGAACATCCCTTGTTCCTCGTGCTGTACAGCGGCGCTCGTCGACGACCGCAAAAAAAGCGGCTCAACGTACGCGAAATTCTGGAGGGGCGTAAACAACATCGACCAGCAGAGCTGGCCGATGCGTGTAACGGTCAGCCGTAATTAAACGACTGGAGCACGCCAGTCATCGGAACCCGAAGTACCGGATACTTCGTGGGTCCAGGTGATTTTGCGGTAGGTGAACTGCACTTCTTCCAGGTGGGTGAAGTGCGCGTTGCCTGGATCCTGGCAGTTGTGCATTTTGTTGTTGATGGCGACGATGATCGCGTCTTCCAGTTTGGTGGTGTAGTAGTGCTCTTGGGTGCCTTGAGCCGAAGTGCGGTACCACTGGATAACGATTTCGCTCATGCGCTCGCCGGAAGTCAGAGCTGCTTGCAGCAGTGGCGAAGCCTTGTCGTAGACCTTGGTGATCACAACTGGCTTGTGAACGCGCTGACCGGTTGGCTGACCGGATTGTGGGTCACGCGGGATGATCACGTCGTGGGTGAAAGCCTGAACCATGACCTGGTCTTCGTGGCCTTCCTGGTAGGTGTTGCCAACGGAGTCGGCGGTGAAAGCGCCGGCAGTGATCAGGCCTTGTTTTTCGCCGGTAACCGACATGTACGCTGGTGTTGCCATGGGGTGCTCTCCTTGCGGATAAAGTTAGGGTGCCCGGAGGCGAAATCGCCCGGTGGGTGGCTGAGACTTATCAAGGAGCGTGCCAGGTTTGGCGCGGAGCCCGGATGGCGGGGACGCTACGCTGGTTGGTCATCATTCGGGGCGATTTTCAGCGGGAAAGTCGGGAGAAAGTGCGCAAGAAGTTGCGCAGTACTGCGCAACTTCTTGCGCACTTGGCTGCAGGCCTTGAAATGCTTGGGCTGCAGGGGATTCAGGCCCTGAAATATTACGGGCTACTGCGCAACTTCTTGCGCAGTTGGCGATTTGCCGGGACCGAGGTGACTGCTTCGCGAGCAGGCTCGCTCCCACAGGGACAGTGCTGCCAGCGAAAGCGTCTTATAAATGAAACACCGCGCTCGGCTATACTCCCCGCATTTCGATCAGGCACGAGGATTCACTGTGAAGAACTGGACGTTGCGCCAACGCATTTTGGCGAGCTTTGCGGTGATTATCGCCATCATGCTGTTGATGGTGGTGCTGTCCTACTCGCGGTTGCTGAAGATCGAGGCCAGTGAAAACAGCGTGCGCGACGATGCCATCCCCGGCGTCTATTACAGCTCGATGATTCGCGGCGCTTGGGTCGACAGTTATTTGCAGACCCAAAAACTGCTCGGCCTCAAGGAAGGCCAGGGCGTTTCCAGTGAAGACGCTGCCGACTACAAGGCGTTCGAGGCGCGTCTGCAAGAACATATGGCCAGCTATCGCAAGACCATGGCCACCGATGAAGACCGTTCCGAATTCGCCCTGTTCGAGAAGTACCACGATACCTACATGCAGATTCAGGATGCCGTGCTGGACCTGCACAAGCGCAATCTGGAAGCCGATGCCATTAAGCTGTTCAACGAGAAGCTGACCCCGGCGTGGTACACCGGACGCATGAAGCTCAACGACATCATTGGCGAGAACAAAGTCGTCGCTGATAACGCCATGGCCAATATCGACGACGCGGTGGCAACGGCCAAAGTCAGCATGGTCATTTCCCTGCTGGTTGCGGTGCTGGCCGCCGGCCTCTGTGGTCTGCTGTTGATGCGCGCGATCATGGCGCCGATGAACCGCATCGTGACCATCCTCGACATCATGCGCACCGGCGATCTGAGTTCGCGCCTGAACCTTGATCGCAAGGACGAGTTCGGCGCGGTCGAAACCGGCTTCAACGACATGATGACCGAGCTGACGTCGCTGGTGTCCCAGGCCCAGCGCTCCTCGGTGCAGGTGACCACCTCGGTCACCGAGATCGCCGCCACTTCCAAGCAGCAACAGGCCACCGCCACCGAAACCGCAGCGACCACCACCGAAATCGGCGCAACCTCCCGTGAGATCGCCGCGACTTCGCGGGATCTGGTGCGCACCATGACTGAAGTGTCCACCGCTGCCGATCAGGCCTCGGTACTCGCCGGCTCCGGCCAGCAAGGCCTGGCGCGCATGGAAGACACCATGCACTCGGTCATGGGCGCGGCGGATCTGGTCAACGCCAAACTGGCGATCCTCAACGAGAAGGCCGGCAACATCAATCAGGTGGTGGTGACCATCGTCAAGGTGGCCGACCAGACCAACCTGCTGTCGCTCAACGCGGCGATCGAAGCCGAGAAGGCCGGCGAGTACGGTCGCGGTTTTGCCGTAGTCGCCACCGAAGTCCGGCGTCTGGCCGATCAGACCGCCGTGGCCACGTACGACATTGAACAGATGGTCCGCGAGATCCAGTCGGCGGTGTCGGCCGGGGTGATGGGCATGGACAAGTTTTCCGAAGAAGTACGCCGCGGCATGTCGGAAGTGCAGCAGGTCGGCGAGCAGCTGTCGCAGATCATCCATCAGGTGCAGGCACTGGCGCCGCGCGTGCTGATGGTCAACGAAGGCATGCAGGCCCAGGCCACCGGCGCCGAGCAGATCAACCATGCGCTGGTGCAGTTGGGCGATGCCAGCAGCCAGACCGTCGAATCGCTGCGTCAGGCCAGTTTCGCCATCGACGAACTGAGCCAGGTGGCCGTCGGCCTGCGCAGCGGCGTTTCGCGATTCAAAGTCTGATGAGCGAAATCATCGCCAAGCGTGGCGCCGCGCCAGTGGCGAAGCAGGCGCTGTTTCTGCTGTTTCGCATCGGCAGCGAACGCTACGCCCTGCGTGCCACCGAAGTGGCCGAAGTGCTGCCGCGCCTGCCGTTGAAGCCGATTGCCCGGGCGCCGCAGTGGGTGGCCGGGGTGTTCGCCTATCGCGGGGCGGTGGTGCCGGTGATCGACCTCAGCGCGCTCACTTTCGGTCAGCCCGCCGAGGCGCGCACCAGCACGCGGCTGGTGCTGGTCAATTATCAGCCGGATCAATCGCAATCAGCGCAATGGCTCGGGCTGATTCTTGAGCAGGCCACGGACACGCTGCGCTGTCATCCGCAAGATTTCCAGCCCTACGGCCTCGATAACCGCGAGGCGCCGTACCTCGGCCCGGTGCGCGAAGATGCGCAGGGATTGCTGCAATGGGTGCGGGTCAATGACTTGCTCGATGACGCCGTGCGCAGTTTGCTGTTCCCCGATCCGCCGCGTGATCCGGCGCAGTTAGAGGCGCAGCCATGAGCAATGAGCAGCGCTTTTTCGATTTCCTCAAGGAACGCATCGGCCTCGATGTCGCGTCGGTGGGCGCGGCGATCATCGAGCGTGCCGTGCGCCAGCGCACCACGCTGTCCCAGGCCGCCCACGCCGACGAATACTGGCAGCTGTTGCAAAGCTCGCGGGATGAACAGCAGGCGCTGATCGAAGCGGTGATCGTTCCGGAAACGTGGTTTTTCCGTTATCCGGAATCCTTCGCCACCTTGGGCAAACTGGCCCGTCAGCGTCTCGCCGAGCTGAACAACATGCGCGCGTTGCGCATCCTCAGCCTGCCGTGCTCGACCGGTGAAGAACCCTACTCGATCGCCATGGCCCTGCTTGATGCCGGGCTCAAGCCGCATCAGTTCAAGGTCGATGGCATGGACATCAGCCCGTTGTCGGTGGACAAGGCGCGCCGTGCTGTTTACGGCAAGAACTCGTTTCGCGGGCAGGATCTGCAATTTCGCGATCGGCATTTCATGCCTGAGCAGGACGGCCACCGGGTCAACGAATACGTTCGCGAGCAGGTGCGCTGGCAAGTCGGCAATGTCCTCGATCCGACACTGTTGGCGAGCGAGCCAGCCTTCGATTTCGTGTTCTGCCGCAACCTGCTGATCTACTTCGACCAGCCGACGCAAAAGCAGGTGTTCGAAGTGCTCAAGCGCCTGACCCATGCTGACGGCGTGCTGTTTATCGGCCCGGCGGAGGGCAGTCTGCTCGGGCGTTTGGGCATGCGCTCGATCGGCATCCCGCAGTCGTTCGCCTTCAGCCGTCACAGCGAGCCGCACCCCGAACCACTGCCGACGCCCAAACCGGTCGCCGTGCCGGTCAGCCAACCATTGCGCAGCGCGCCGCCAGCGCCAGTGCGCAATCGGCCGTTCGCTGCCGTGACGGCTTTGCCGGTAACGAAAAAAACTGCCAACCCCGACGCCGCGACGCTGCTGGCGCAAATCGCCGCATTGGCCAATGAAGGCAAAAGCGCCGAGGCCCGTGCCGCGTGCGAACACTATCTGCGCAGCCATGAGCCGGTGGCGCAGGTGTTCTACTGGCTCGGCCTGCTCAGCGATGTCGCCGGCCTGAGCCTCGAGGCCCAGGGTTTCTATCGCAAGGCCTTGTACCTCGAGCCGCAACACCCCGAAGCGCTGATGCACCTGGCCGCGTTGCTGCAGGCTCAGGGCGACACGGCGGGTGCCCGACGATTGCAGGAGCGCGCCGCCCGCAGCGAGCGCACCGCCGACAGTGAGCGTAAACGATGAGCGCGCCCGACACCTTGAACGTTACCCACGAAGACGCCCGCGCCATCGACGATTGCTGGAACCGCATCGGCATTCATGGCGACAAGTCCTGCCCGTTGCTGGAAGAGCACATTCATTGCCGCAACTGCTCGGTGTATTCCGCCGCCGCCACACGCCTGCTCGACCGCTATTCGTTGCAGCAGGACCAGCGCGAAGCAGTGGTCAGCAAAGTCGAAATCGACGTCAAGACCCGCTCGCTGCTGATGTTTCGCCTCGGCGAGGAATGGCTCGGACTGGCCACGCGCACGCTTGTCGAAGTTGCGCCGTTGCAGGCGATACATTCGCTGCCGCACCAGCGCTCGCGGGCCTTGCTCGGTGTGGCCAATGTCCGTGGCGCCTTGGTCGCGTGCCTGTCGCTGGTGGAATTGCTTGACCTCGACGGCGGCGTTGCGCCGGTCAGCGGCGGGCGAGTCATGCCGCGCATGCTGATCATCGCTGCCCATGGCGGGCCGGTGGTGGTGCCGGTAGACGAGGTCGACGGCATTCATGCGATCGACGAACGCATCCTCGATGCTGCGTCTCAGTCCGGTGCGCAGGCCAGTGCCAAGTACACCCGTGGCGTTCTGCAATATCGCGGTCGCAGCCTGCGCTGGCTGGATGAAGAACAGCTGTTGTCCGCCGTGACCCGGAGCCTGACATGACCCCCGAGCAAATGCGCGACGCCTCCCTGCTCGAGCTGTTTAGCCTCGAAGCCGAAGCCCAGACCCAAGTGCTCAGCGCCGGGCTATTGGCGCTGGAGCGCAATCCGACCCAGGCCGATCAGCTGGAGTCGTGCATGCGCGCGGCGCACTCGCTCAAAGGTGCGGCGCGCATTGTTGGCATCGACAGCGGCGTCAGCGTCGCCCACGTCATGGAGGATTGCCTGGTCAGTGCGCAGGAAGGCCGTTTGTTGCTGCGTCCCGAACACATCGACGCGTTGTTGCAGGGCACCGACCTGCTGATGCGCATCGCCACGCCGGCCAATGCGCCGCAACCTGCTGACATTGAAGCCTACGTGACGCTGATGGGGCGTTTGCTCGATCCGTCGGCGCCAGCCGCTGTGGTTGCCACGCCGCCGATGGCCGAGTTGCAGATCGAGCCCGCGCCAACAGCGACAGCGCCGATCATGGACGAGCCCGCCGAGCCGACCCCGCGTAAAAACAAACGCACCACCGAGGGCGGCGAGCGCGTCTTGCGCGTCACCGCCGAGCGCCTGAACAGCCTGCTCGATCTGTCGAGCAAATCGCTGGTGGAAACCCAGCGTCTCAAGCCGCATCTGGCGACCATGCAGCGCCTCAAGCGCATGCAGAACAACGGCCTGCGCGCACTGGAAAATCTCAATGTGCACCTGAAGGAGCATGCGCTGAGCCTGGAAGCGCTCGAGTCGCTGGAAGATGCGCGACGTTTGCTCGCCGAGTCGCAGCAATTGCTCAGCGAGAAAAACGCCGAACTCGACGAATTCGCCTGGCAGGCCAGCCAGCGTGCACAAGTGCTCTATGACACCGCGCTGGCCTGTCGCATGCGTCCGTTCGCCGACGTGTTGAGCGGGCAGGCGCGCATGGTTCGCGACCTCGGTCGCAGCCTCGGCAAGCAGGTGCGCCTGGAGATCGAAGGCGAGAAAACCCAGGTCGATCGCGATGTGCTGGAAAAGCTCGAAGCGCCGCTGACTCATTTGCTGCGCAACGCCGTCGATCACGGCATCGAATCCCCGGAGCAGCGCCTGCTCAAGGGCAAGCCCGAAGAAGGCCTGATTCGCCTGCGCGCCTCCCACCAAGCCGGTTTGCTGGTGCTGGAACTCAGCGATGACGGCGGTGGCGTCGATCTGGAGAAAGTCCGCCGCAGCATCGTCGAACGGCAGTTATCCCCAGCCGAAACCGCAGCGCAATTGAGCGAAGAGGAACTGCTGACCTTCCTGTTTCTGCCGGGCTTCAGCCTGCGCGACAAGGTTACCGAAGTGTCCGGGCGCGGCGTCGGTCTCGACGCTGTTCAGCACATGGTTCGCCAGTTGCGTGGGGCCGTGGTGCTGGAGCAGACGGCGGGCGAGGGCAGTCGTTTCCATCTGGAAGTGCCGCTGACGCTTTCGGTGGTGCGCAGTCTGGTGGTAGAAGTCGGTGAAGAGGCCTATGCGTTCCCGTTGGCGCACATCGAACGCATGTGCGATCTGGCGCCGGAAGACATCGTGCAGGTCGAAGGACGTCAGCATTTCTGGCACGAAGGCCAGCATGTCGGGCTGGTTGCGGCCAGCCAGTTGCTCAATCGCCCGGCCAGTCAGAACGATGGCGCTACCCTGAAAGTCGTGGTGATCCGCGAGCGCGAGGCGATTTATGGGGTGGCGGTCGAGCGCTTCGTGGGTGAGCGCACGCTGGTGGTGTTGCCGCTGGACGAGCGTCTGGGCAAGGTTCAGGACATCTCCGCCGGGGCCTTGCTCGATGATGGTTCGGTGGTGCTGATCGTCGATGTCGAAGACATGCTGCGTTCGGTGGACAAACTGCTCAATACCGGGCGCCTGGAGCGCATTGCCCGCCACGGCAGTCAAGCTGTCGAAGCGGCGCGCAAACGAGTCTTGGTGGTCGACGATTCGCTGACTGTGCGCGAGCTGCAACGCAAACTGCTGCTCAATCGTGGCTACGACGTCGCGGTGGCGGTGGACGGCATGGACGGCTGGAATGCGCTGCGTTCGGAGAACTTCGATCTGCTGATCACCGACATCGACATGCCGCGCATGGACGGCATCGAGCTGGTCACGCTGCTGCGCCGCGACAACCGTCTGCAATCGCTGCCGGTGATGGTCGTGTCATACAAGGATCGCGAAGAAGACCGCCGCCGTGGACTGGATGCCGGCGCCGACTATTATCTGGCCAAAGCCAGTTTTCATGACGACGCCCTGCTCGATGCAGTGGTCGAGCTCATCGGAGGAGCGCGGGCATGAGGATCGCAATCGTCAACGACATGCCCCTGGCGGTGGAGGCTCTGCGCCGGGCGCTGGCCTTCGAGCCGGCGCATCAGGTGATCTGGGTCGCCAGCAACGGCGCCGAGGCGGTGCAACGCTGCGCCGAGTGCACGCCAGACCTGATTTTGATGGATCTGATCATGCCGATCATGGACGGCGTCGAAGCCACGCGGCGGATCATGGCCGAAACGCCGTGCGCGATTGTCATCGTCACCGTGGATCGTCAACAGAACGTGCACCGCGTGTTCGAGGCCATGGGCCACGGCGCGCTGGACGTGGTCGACACGCCGGCCATTGGCGCCGGCAATGCCCAGGAAGCGGCGGCGCCGTTGTTGCGCAAGATCCTCAACATCGGCTGGCTGATCGGCGACAAGGCGCCACGTGCGCGCCCGGCGCCGAGTTCGCCGCGCAGTTCGCCGTCACGTCAGCGGCTAGTGGCGATCGGTTCGTCTGCCGGTGGGCCGGCGGCGCTGGAAGTGTTGCTCAAAGGCCTGCCGAAGGATTTTCCCGCCGCGATCGTGCTGGTGCAGCATGTCGATCAGGTGTTCGCCGCCGGCATGGCCGAATGGCTGGCCAGCGCCAGCGGCCTCGATGTGCGTCTGGCCCGTGAAGGCGAGCCGCCGCAAAGTGGCGCGGTGCTGCTGGCCGGGACCAATCACCATATTCGCCTGTTGAAAAACGGCACGCTGGCCTACACCGCCGAACCGGTCAACGAGATCTATCGGCCCTCGATCGACGTGTTTTTCGAGAGCGTCGCCAGTTACTGGAACGGTGACGCCGTCGGGGTTTTATTGACCGGGATGGGGCGCGATGGCGCGCAAGGGCTTAAGCTCATGCGCCAGCAGGGTTATTTGACCATCGCCCAGGATCAGCACAGCAGTGCGGTGTACGGCATGCCCAAGGCTGCCGCGGCGATCGATGCCGCGGTGGAAATCCGCCCGCTGGAAAAGATAGCGCCACGATTGCTGGAGATTTTCCCCAAATGAACAGGTTGATCGGCAATCCAGGCCCCCGCAGTACTCAGGTGACCGCTCATGAATGATTTACAGATCGACGACATTAAAACCGACGAAAACGCCGCCATGGTGTTGTTGGTGGATGATCAGGCGATGATCGGCGAAGCGGTGCGCCGTGGGCTGTCGAATCAGGAAAACATCGACTTCCACTTCTGCTCCGACCCGCAGCAGGCCATCGCCCAGGCGGTGCGGATCAAACCGACGGTGATCCTCCAGGACCTGGTGATGCCCGGCCTTGATGGCCTGAGCCTGGTGCGCGAATACCGCAATCACCCGGCGACCAAGGACATCCCGATCATCGTCCTCTCGACCAAGGAAGACCCGCTGATCAAGAGCGCGGCGTTCTCCGCTGGCGCCAACGATTATCTGGTGAAGCTGCCGGATACCATCGAACTGGTCGCGCGGATCCGCTATCACTCGCGTTCCTACATGACATTGCTCCAGCGCGACGCCGCGTACCGTGCGTTGCGGGTCAGCCAGCAGCAATTGCTCGACACCAATCTGGTCCTGCAACGGCTGATGAATTCCGATGGCCTGACCGGGCTGTCCAACCGCCGCCACTTCGACGAGTACCTGGAACTGGAGTGGCGCCGTTCGCTGCGTGATCAGACGCAGCTGTCGTTACTGATGATCGACGTCGATTACTTCAAATCTTATAACGACAGTTTTGGCCACGTGGAAGGCGATGAAGCGTTGCGCAAGGTCGCCGCAGCCATCCGTGACGCCAGCTCGCGGCCATCGGACCTGCCGGCGCGTTATGGCGGCGAGGAGTTTGTGCTGGTCCTGCCAAACACTTCGCCGGGCGGCGCGCGGCTGTTGGCCGAAAAACTGCGCCAGACTGTGGCGGCGCTGAAAATTCCGCACAACACGCCGGCCGAGGGTTCCAGTCTGACCATCAGCATTGGTCTGGCGACCATGGTGCCCCAGGCGGGGAGTGACTGCCGGCTGCTGATTTCGGCGGCGGATCGCGGGTTGTATCTGGCCAAGAACAATGGGCGCAATCAGGTCGGGATCGAGTAACGGCCGATGCCCTCACCCCAGCCCTCTCCCGGAGGGAGAGGGGGCCGACCGAGGTGTCTCGGGCCAGACATCGACCTGAGAGATCGCAGCGATTGTGGATCTTCAGGCTTGGCGATCACGGATTCGGCGAAGCCATTCTATTTCGGCGTATGTTTCAAATATCCCCCGATCGGTCCCCTCTCCCTCCGGGAGAGGGCTAGGGTGAGGGCAGCAATCTCGGCCCATTCACCGCCAGACGGGCTGCCGCGACAGCCTGTTTACGTTATACTCGCCGGCTTTCAAAAGTTCGCCAACGAGTGCTGCCCGTCATGGAAATCAACCCGATCCTGAACACCATCAAGGACCTGTCCGAGCGCTCCGAAACTATTCGGGGGTATCTTTGACTACGATCAAAAGCATGAGCGTCTGACCGAGGTCAATCGCGAGCTTGAAGATCCGAGTGTCTGGAACAAACCTGAATACGCCCAGGAGCTGGGCCGCGAGCGTGCCGCGCTGGCGCAGATCGTCGACACTCTCGACGAACTGAACGGCGGTCTGGCCGATTGCCGCGACCTGCTGGACATGGCCGTCGAAGAGAACGACGAAGGCGCAGTGGGCGATGTCGTCGCCGAGCTGGCCCGTCTCGAGGAAAATCTGGCCAAGCTGGAATTCCGCCGCATGTTCAGCCATGAAATGGACCCGAACAACGCCTACCTGGACATCCAGGCCGGTTCCGGCGGTACCGAAGCGCAGGACTGGGCCAACATCCTGCTGCGCATGTACCTGCGCTGGGCCGACAAACGCGGTTTCGACGCGACCATCATGGAACTGTCCGCCGGTGAAGTCGCCGGGATCAAGGGCGCGACCGTGCACATCAAGGGCGAATACGCCTTTGGCTGGCTGCGTACCGAGATCGGCGTGCACCGTCTGGTGCGCAAGAGCCCGTTCGACTCCGGCAACCGTCGTCACACCTCGTTCTCGGCTGTTTTCGTCTCGCCAGAGATCGATGACAAGGTGGAAATCGAAATCAACCCGGCAGACCTGCGGATCGACACCTATCGTTCCTCTGGTGCCGGTGGTCAGCACGTAAACACCACCGACTCGGCCGTACGTATCACCCACGTACCGACCAACACCGTGGTCAGCTGCCAGAACGAGCGTTCCCAGCACGCCAACAAGGACACCGCGATGAAAATGCTGCGGGCCAAGTTGTACGAGCAGGAAATGCAGAAGCGCAATGCGGCCTCGCAGGCGCTGGAAGACACCAAGTCCGATATCGGCTGGGGTCACCAGATCCGCTCTTACGTGCTCGATGCCTCGCGGATCAAGGATCTGCGTACCAACATCGAACGCAGCGATTGCGACAAGGTGCTCGACGGCGACATCGACGAGTACCTGGAAGCCAGCCTGAAATCCGGCCTGTAACACCCCTGTGGGAGCGGGCTCGCCCGCGATCCCCAGTCGAAGGCTGGGGGCAACGAACCTGATGGAATACTTAAAGACATGAGCGACCTACAACTCGACCCGCAAGCCCTGCAACAGGAAGAAAACTCCCTGATCGCCCTGCGCAAGGAAAAGCTTGCTGCCGAGCGCGCCAAGGGCAATGCCTTCCCGAACGACTTCCGCCGCGACAACTACTGCGATGCCTTGCAGAAACAGTACGCGGACAAGACCAAGGAAGAGCTGGCAGAGGCTGCAATCCCGGTCAAGGTTGCCGGTCGCATCATGCTCAACCGTGGCTCGTTCATGGTGATCCAGGACATGACCGGGCGCATTCAGGTCTACGTCAACCGCAAGACACTGTCCGAAGAAACCCTGGCCGCGGTGAAAACCTGGGACATGGGCGACATCATTGCCGCCGAAGGCACCCTGGCGCGTTCCGGCAAAGGCGACCTGTACGTTGAAATGACCAACGTGCGCCTGCTGACCAAGTCGCTGCGCCCGCTGCCGGACAAGCACCACGGCCTGACCGACACCGAACAGCGCTACCGCCAGCGTTACGTCGACCTGATCGTCAACGAAGACGTGCGCCAGACCTTCCGCGTGCGTTCGCAAGTGATCGCGCACATCCGCAGCTTCCTGATGAAGCGCGACTTCCTCGAAGTCGAAACGCCGATGCTGCAGACCATTCCCGGCGGCGCTGCGGCCAAGCCGTTCGAAACTCACCACAACGCGCTGGACATGGAAATGTTCCTGCGTATCGCACCAGAGCTGTATCTGAAGCGTCTGGTGGTTGGCGGTTTTGAAAAGGTCTTCGAGATCAACCGCAACTTCCGTAACGAAGGCGTTTCGACTCGTCACAACCCTGAGTTCACCATGTTGGAGTTCTATCAGGCGTACGCCGATTACGAAGACAACATGGACCTGACCGAAGAACTGTTCCGCGAGCTGGCGCAGCTGGTACTGGGCAGCACCGACGTGCCGTACGGCGACAAGGTGTTCCACTTCGGCGAGCCGTTCGTGCGTCTGTCAGTGTTCGACTCGATCCTCAAGTACAACCCTGAGCTGACTGCCGATGATCTGAACGACATCGACAAGGCTCGCGCCATCGCCAAGAAGGCCGGCGCCAAGGTGTTGGGCTTCGAAGGTCTGGGCAAACTGCAGGTGATGATTTTCGAAGAGCTGGTCGAGCACAAGCTGGAGCAGCCGCACTTCATCACTCAGTACCCGTTCGAAGTGTCGCCGCTGGCCCGTCGCAACGACGAAAACCCGAACGTCACCGACCGCTTCGAGCTGTTCATCGGTGGTCGTGAAATCGCCAACGCCTACTCCGAGTTGAACGACGCGGAAGACCAGGCCGAGCGCTTCATGGCGCAGGTGGCCGACAAGGACGCCGGCGACGACGAAGCCATGCACTACGACGCCGACTTCGTCCGTGCGCTGGAGTACGGCATGCCGCCAACCGCCGGTGAAGGTATCGGCATCGATCGTCTGGTGATGTTGCTGACCAACTCGCCGTCGATCCGCGATGTGATCCTGTTCCCGCACATGCGACCGCAAGCGTAAACGTTTCAGTTAAAAAGCCGCCTAAAACAGGCGGCTTTTTATTGCCTGTCTGGTACAAATGTATCAATTGGTTAATTTGGCATTAGTAGAGGAAGTGCTGTCGTGATGGGTGCATTAGCTCAAGAAGGTGCAGCGGGTATCGCCACTGCGGTCGCTGAAAGTGTTCAGTACCAGGGCCGCAAGGCCAGCCGACAGGGCAGTGAGCAGCGTCGCCAGGACATTCTCGACGCCGCGATGCGCATTGTCGTGCGCGACGGCGTGCGTGCCGTGCGCCATCGTGCGGTCGCGGCGGAGGCCGGCGTGCCGCTGTCGGCGACCACGTATTACTTCAAGGACATCGATGACCTGCTCACCGATACCTTCGCCCAATACGTTGAACGCAGCGCGGCGTACATGGCCAAGTTGTGGATCAATAACGAGGGTCTGTTGCGCGAAATGGTGGTCAGCGCCGACGGCAGCCCGGAGTCGCGCTCCCAACTGGCCGATGACATCGCGCGGCTGATGGCCGATTACGTGCACCGGCAATTGATCAATCGGCGCGAGCATCTGATGGCCGAGCAGGCGTTCCGCCAGGAAGCGCTGCTCAACCCGCGTCTGGCCATTCTGGTGCGCTCGCATCAGCAGATTCTGTTGCAGGGCACCTGCCAGTTGTTCCAGGTACTGGGCTCGCGCGAACCACAGCAGGATGCCAAGGTGTTGACGGCGATTATCGGCCGGATGGAATATCAGGGCCTGCTCAACGACGCCGAGCCTCTGGCCGAAGAGGACATGCTCGGGATTCTGACGCGGTATATGCACCTGGTGCTGGCGTCGGTCTAGCGTTTCACGCTACACCCTGCGGGAGCGAGCCGTTGATAATCGTTCCCTCGCTCCGCGTGGGAATGCATCCTGTGACGCTCTGCGTCACGCAGCAAAAAGGGACGCGGAGCGTCCCGGGCGACATTCCCACGCTGAGCGTGGGAACGATCAAAAGTCTGAGTTTTAGCACGTCACGTTTTCTACAGGAGTTTCGGGTGGACGATTACCAGCAGACGATACGCATGTTGTCCGATCGCATTGTGCTGGCGCAGACGCCGATCCGCGTGCTCGATGCGGTCAAGTGGGACGACAACGTGCGCAAGGGCTTCCTCAAGGCCAAGGGCAAGGAAATGCCAGCGGTGGATCGCGACTACTACCTCAACCGCCCGCTGTCGTTCGATTCGAGCCAGGTCAAACTGGAATTCCAGAACATCGAGCGCGACATCACCCGCCAGCTCGGCCAGTTCAACC
>NZ_RCOD01000070.1:0-661 GCF_004307505.1 Pseudomonas sp. Sample_11 | reverse complement strand
CAAGGTTTGGGTCTGCTGCGCAGCCCAACGGGGATAAATCCCCTCGCCACGGGGGATCGCATTGCCACAGAGGATCTCATTGCCCCAGGGGATCTCATTGCCACGGTACCCATTGAAGGGAGCACCCGGTTTTGACTGGAATGATGATTGTGGCGAGGGGATTTATCCCCGCTCGGCTGCGCAGCAGTCGTAAACCGGGCACATGCGATTTTCCTGGAGAAACCGGTTCTCAAGGTTTGGGTCTGCTGCGCAGCCCAACGGGGATAAATCCCCTCGCCACAGGGGTTCTCATTGCCACAGGGGATCCCATTGCCACGGTACCCATTGAAGGGAGCACTCGGTTTTGAATGGAATGATGATTGTGGCGAGGGGATTCATCCCCGCTCGGCTGCGCAGCAGTCGTAAACCGGGCACACGCGATTTGCCTGTAGAAACCGGTTCTCAAGGTTTGGGTCTGCTGCGCAGCCCAACGGGGATAAATCCCCTCGCCACGGGGGATCGCATTGCCACAGAGGATCTCATTGCCCCAGGGGATCTCATTGCCACGGTACCCATTGAAGGGAGCACCCGGTTTTGACTGGAATGATGATTGTGGCGAGGGGATTTATCCCCGCTCGGCTGCGCAGCAGTCGTAAACCGGGCACACGCGATTTGCCTGTAG
>NZ_RCOD01000063.1:36707-46188 GCF_004307505.1 Pseudomonas sp. Sample_11 | reverse complement strand
CGCAGCGAAGGAACCCGAGCCTGCGAGGGCCGAACGTAGGAGCAAGCCTTTTGGGGTACTTTTTCGGCGTCTGGAAAAAGTGCCTCGCCGTAAGGGCGAAACCGCCAGCTGCCGCACCCGAAGAAACGGATATTCACCCAAACCACCCAGAGCATGGCCGGCCCAAAGGCCGCCAAGCCACCAAAAACAAAAAAGCCCCGACCATCAGGCCGGGGCTCCTTCAAACGTCAGTCAAAAGATCAGAACCGCTCGATCTCCGCCTCAGCTTCCAACTGCTTGCGATACGCCGCAAAGTCCTGCTGCCCTTCACGGGAAGCCAGGAAGCGACGATATTGCGCCTTCTCTTCATCAGTAGGCGCGGCAGCTTCGTTAACACCGTTGAGTCGCACAACCATCAGGCTGCCATCCGGCAACGTAACGCTGGAGAACGTCGGTTTGTCCTTGGCAGCCGGCTTCGGCATACGGAACAGTGCCTGCAGCACAGCCGGTTCAACCCCTTCCTGACCACGGGTGGCCGCTTCGGTGATCTTCCAGTTCTGGCCATCGATGGCCTTGTCCAGCGGCACCTTGCCGTCGCGCAGATCAGCGATCAGCTTCTCGGCACGGGTCTTGGCCTCGGCACTGGCGTGCTCCTTGGTCAGTTGAGTACGGATCGCCGCGCTCACACTTTCCAGCGGCAGTTGCGCAGGCTTCAGGTGCTCCTTGGAACGCAGCACGATCACGGTTTCCGGGTCCAGCTCGATGGCGGTGCTGTTGGCACCTTCATCAATCACTTCCGGGCTGAACGCGGCAGTGACCACGGCACGGTTGGCGGCAACACCTTCGCCACCTTCACGGCCGAACGGCTTGGAAGTGTGCACGGTCAGTTTCAGATCCGCTGCTGGCTGCGCCAGGTCAGAGGCTTCGAACGCCGAGTCTTCCAGTTGCTTGGTCGCCTCAACAAAACGCTGCTCGACCTGAGCGGCTTTCAGCTCGCGGGTCAGCTTGTCTTTCAGGCTGGCCAGGGTCGGCACTTCAGGCGCTTCCACGCCCAACAGCTTGATCAGGTGATAACCGAAGTCGGTACGAATCGGCTCGGACACCTGGTCTTTCGACAGCGAGTACAGAGCCTTTTCGAAGGCCGGATCGTAAACGCCAGGACCGGCATAACCAAGGTCACCACCATTGTTGGCGGAACCCGGGTCCTGCGAGAACTCCTTGGCCAGCGCTTCGAACTTCTCGCCCTTGGCCAGACGCGCCTGGACTTCGTCGATCTTCGCCTTGGCCTGCGCTTCGGTAGTCTTGTCGTTCACTTCGATGAGGATGTGCGCGGCACGACGCTGTTCCGCCAGGTTGGCGATCTCTTTCTGATACGCCGCCTCAAGATCTTCATCCTTGACTGCGACCTGATCAAAGAACGACGACTTCTTCAGCTCGACGTAATCGATGATCACCTGGTCCGGCGTCATGAATTCCTTGGCGTGCTCGTCGTAGTAAGCCTTGACCTCGTCATCGGTCAGCTTGACCGCAGCCGGGTTGGCCTTGACGTTCAGAGTGGCGAAATCACGGGTCTGTTTTTCCAGACGGGCGAATGCCAGCACTTCGGCGTCGGTGACGAAACCGCTGCCGGCCACGCCTGCGCGCAATTGGCCGATGAGCATTTCCTGAGCCAGCATCTGGCGGAACTGCATACGGCTGTAGCCCAGTTGACGGATCACCTGGTCGAAACGCTCCGAGCTGAACTTGCCATCGACCTGGAATTCAGGCGTCTGCAGGATCACTTGATCCAGCGCGGCTTCGGAGAATGAGAACTTCGCCTGTTCGGCGCCTTGCAGCAGCAACTTGCGGTCGATCAGGCCTTTGAGCGCCGATTCGCGCAGCATCTTTTCGTCGAGCAAGGAAGCATCGAAGTCCTTGCCCAGCTGTTGCATCAGCTGACGGCGTTGCATATCAACGGCCTGGCTCAGCTCGTTCTGGCTGATTTCGTCACCGTTGACCTTGGCCGCCTCGTTCGTGTGAGTCGTGGCCTGGAAAATGGCATCGAAACCGGTCAGGGCCATCAGTGCAACGATGACCCCGATAATGGTCTTGGCAATCCAGCCTTGTGAATTGTCCCTGATATTCTGCAGCATGCGTCCCCCAGAAACGGTTGAACTTCAATTTAGGCAACCGTGGAGCGTGGGTAGAATCCGGATAGAAGAAAGG
This sequence comes from Pseudomonas sp. Sample_11, assembly GCF_004307505.1. Lineage (NCBI taxonomy): Bacteria > Pseudomonadati > Pseudomonadota > Gammaproteobacteria > Pseudomonadales > Pseudomonadaceae > Pseudomonas > Pseudomonas sp. Sample_11. The sequence goes on along the minus strand of NZ_RCOD01000063.1, from coordinate 44,004 downwards.
CGCATCCGAGGATGCGCCTTCTCGTAACTGGCGGAGCGGACAGGGCTCGAACCCTCGATCCCGGCGTTACAGGTGGCTCTTTCAGCCACCTGCTCTACCGCTCCGCTGCCAAGTCAGGCTTGACCCCGACCCGGATGGGTAAAAACCTGGAAACTCAGTTAACAGCTTCTTTCAGCGCTTTACCGGCTTTGAAACCTGGCTTCTTGGCAGCCGGGATTTCCAGAGACTTGCCGGTTTGCGGGTTGCGACCGGTACGAGCCGGACGGTCAGTCACGGAGAAAGTACCGAAACCAACCAGAACAACGGAGTCGCCAGCCTTCAGAGCGCCAGTGACGGATTCGATTACAGCGTCCAGCGCACGGCCAGCAGCAGCTTTCGGGATATCAGCGGATGCAGCGATAGCATCAATCAGTTCCGACTTGTTCACTCTAAGTCCCCTTATATCTATTTTGAGATGTTTCTAAGTTTTTTGGTGAAAGCAAAAACGAGTGCTGAATGGCCTACAGACACTTAAGAGCCGCTTTATAACAAGGGCTCTAAAATGCTGTCAAGGAAAGCCCCCCAGGCTAAAACGTATTAATGCGTGCTAATTCTTTCCTTGGCATCAGACTCGCGTTTTTCGTCCTTGGCAACTATCTCCGGAGCCACATCCGGCAAGGGCTCCGGCGCGTATTGCAGCGCAATTTGCAGGACCTCGTCAATCCATTTAACCGGTTTGATCTGCAGATCCTGCTTGATATTGTCAGGAATCTCCTTCAGATCGCGGACGTTTTCTTCCGGAATAATCACAATCTTGATTCCGCCGCGATGTGCCGCCAGCAGTTTTTCTTTCAAACCGCCAATTGCCAACACCTGACCACGCAAAGTGATCTCACCGGTCATGGCGACATCGGCGCGCACCGGAATGCCGGTCAATGCCGAGACCAACGCGGTGCACATGCCCACGCCAGCGCTAGGGCCGTCTTTCGGCGTAGCACCTTCCGGCATGTGAATGTGGGTGTCGCGCTTCTCGTGGAAGTCCAGCGGGATGCCCAGGCTCTTGGCGCGGCTGCGCACAACGGTCTGTGCGGCAGTGATCGATTCGACCATCACATCACCGAGCGAACCGGTCTTGATCAGTTGCCCTTTACCCGGAATCACTGCGGCTTCGATGGTCAGCAATTCGCCGCCAACCTGAGTCCACGCCAGGCCAGTCACCTGCCCCACCTGATCCTGCTGCTCGGCCAGGCCGTAGCGGAACTTGCGCACGCCGAGGAAATGCTCGAGCAGATCAGCTGTCACTTTTACCGAGAAGCGTTTTTCCAGCGCATGCTCTTTCACTGCCTTGCGGCAGACCTTGGCGATCTGCCGCTCAAGGCCCCGCACACCCGCTTCACGGGTGTAATAACGGATGATGTCGCGGATGGCTTCCTCGTCGAACTCCAGCTCGCCCTTCTTCAGACCGTTAGCGGCGATCTGTTTCGGCGAGAGGTATTTCACGGCGATGTTGATCTTCTCGTCTTCGGTGTAACCCGGCAGACGGATGACTTCCATCCGGTCCAGCAGCGCTGGCGGGATGTTCATCGAGTTCGAGGTGCACAGGAACATCACATCCGAGAGGTCGTAATCGACTTCCAGATAGTGATCGTTGAAGTTGTGGTTCTGCTCGGGATCGAGCACCTCCAGCAACGCCGACGCCGGGTCGCCACGCATGTCGCTGCCCATCTTGTCGATTTCATCGAGCAGGAACAGCGGGTTGCGTACGCCCACTTTTGTCATCTTTTGAATCAATCTACCCGGCATCGAACCGATGTAAGTCCGGCGGTGACCACGAATTTCCGCTTCGTCACGCACGCCGCCCAAGGCCATACGTACGAATTTACGGTTGGTGGCATGGGCAATCGATTCCGCCAGCGAGGTTTTACCCACGCCTGGTGGACCGACCAGGCACAACACCGGGCCACGGATTTTCTTTACACGCTTCTGCACGGCGAGGTATTCAAGGATGCGCTCCTTGACCTCTTCGAGGCCGTAGTGATCGGCGTCGAGAATGTCTTCTGCACGGGCCAGGTCGAGACGTACTTTGCTTTGCGCCTTCCACGGCACCTGCACCAGCCAGTCGATGTAGGAACGCACCACGGTGGCTTCAGCCGACATCGGCGACATCTGCTTGAGCTTGTTCAGCTCGGCAGTCGCCTTGGCCAGCGCGTCTTTCGGCAGGCCGGCAGCATCGATGCGCTTTTTCAGCTCTTCGATTTCGTTGTGGCCTTCGTCGCCGTCACCGAGTTCTTTCTGAATGGCCTTCATCTGCTCGTTCAGGTAGTACTCGCGCTGACTGCGCTCCATCTGCTTCTTGACGCGACCGCGGATGCGTTTTTCAACCTGCAACAGATCGATTTCAGCATCCAGCAGCGCCAGCACGTGCTCGACACGGGCCGACAGATCGATGATCTCGAGGATTTCCTGCTTCTGCTCGATTTTCAGCGCCATGTGCGCGGCCATGGTGTCGACCAGACGACCCGGCTCATCGATGCTGTTGAGCGACGACAGGACTTCAGCCGGAACCTTCTTGCCCAGCTGGACGTATTGTTCGAACTGCGAAAGCAGCGTGCGCACGAAGACTTCCGACTCGCGCTCGGCGGCGTCGACTTCTTCGATCAGAGACACTTCGGCGCGGCAATGGCCATCGACTTCGCTGAAGCGCTCGACAGTACCACGCTGCTCGCCTTCGACCAGAACCTTGACGGTGCCGTCAGGCAGCTTCAGCAGTTGCAGAACCGTGGCAATTGTACCTACGCGATAGAGAGCGTCTTCACCGGGATCATCGTCAGCCGGGTTTCGCTGGGCCAGCAGCAGAATCTGCTTGTCACCCGTCATCGCAGCCTCGAGGGCTTCGATGGATTTCTCGCGCCCCACGAACAGCGGGATAACCATGTGCGGATAAACCACGACATCACGCAATGGCAGGAGAGGCAATTCGATGGTTGTCTTCATGATTTCGCCTCTACGGCGGCCGTATGGCCGTAATCAGATGGAATTAAGCTTGAAACCAAGATGGGGGCTGCCTCGAAAAAAAACAAGCGCAAAGCGGAGGTAAAAAACGACTTAAAAAAAAAGAGGCCCGAAGGCCCCTTCTTTGTTGCGGCGCTGTGAACGCTTACGCGTCCGGCGCTGCCTTGGCCGTCGGCTCACTGTTTTCGTAGATATACAGTGGCTTGGACTTGCCTTCGATCACGCTTTCATCGATCACGACTTTGCTCACCTCGGACTGCGAGGGGATCTCATACATCGTGTCGAGCAGCACACCTTCGAGAATCGAACGCAGGCCACGGGCACCGGTTTTACGTTCAAGGGCACGCTTGGCGACCGATTTCAGCGCGTCGGAACGGAATTCCAGATCCACGCCTTCCATCTCGAACAGCTTGGCATACTGTTTGGTCAGAGCATTTTTCGGCTCGGTGAGGATCTGCATCAGCGCAGCCTCGTCGAGCTCGTCCAGTGTCGCCAGGACCGGCAGACGACCGACGAATTCCGGGATCAGACCGAACTTGACCAGATCGTCAGGCTCGACTTCACGCAGGGATTCACCAACCTTCTTGCCCTCTTCCTTGCTGCGCACTTCGGCGTTGAAGCCGATGCCGCCTTTGGTGGAACGGTTCTGAATGACCTTTTCCAGGCCGGAGAACGCACCACCGCAGATGAACAGGATGTTACGGGTGTCGACCTGCAGGAACTCCTGCTGCGGATGCTTGCGGCCACCTTGCGGCGGTACCGAAGCGACCGTGCCTTCGATCAACTTGAGCAAGGCCTGCTGCACGCCTTCACCGGAAACATCACGGGTGATCGACGGGTTGTCGGACTTGCGGGAAATCTTGTCGATTTCGTCGATGTAGACAATGCCCATCTGGGCTTTCTCTACGTCGTAATCGCACTTCTGCAGCAGCTTCTGAATGATGTTCTCGACATCTTCACCCACGTAACCTGCCTCGGTGAGGGTAGTTGCGTCAGCGATGGTGAACGGAACGTTCAGCAAGCGGGCCAGTGTTTCGGCCAGCAGGGTTTTACCGGAGCCTGTCGGGCCGATCAGCAGGATGTTGCTCTTGCCGAGTTCGACGTCGTCAGCCTTTTTGTCACGCTGGTTCAGGCGCTTGTAGTGGTTGTACACCGCTACGGCCAAAACCTTTTTCGCACGCTCCTGACCAATGACGTACTGGTCAAGGATGCCGCTGATTTCTTTAGGCGAAGGCAATTTATGCGCGCTGCTTTCGGCCTGTGCTTCCTGCACCTCCTCGCGGATGATGTCATTGCACAGGTCGACGCACTCGTCGCAGATAAAGACCGAGGGGCCGGCAATCAATTTGCGCACTTCATGCTGGCTTTTGCCACAGAAGGAGCAATAGAGCAGCTTGCCGTTGTCCTCGCCGTTGCGGGTGTCAGTCATTCGTTCGATCCAAATCCGATAGGCTTGCAACACAAGATGAAGGCTATTGCGGGCTTTTTCAAGCCCGCCGCTGATCGGACATGCCGATCAGGCCTGTTTTGCGCTGCTTATATTAAGCTGGACGCTGGTTGATCACTTCGTCGATCAGGCCGTATTCCTTCGCAGCTTCGGCACTCATGAAGTTGTCGCGATTGGTATCGCGCTCGATTTCTTCCAGAGTACGGCCGCTGTGCTTGGCCATCAGCATGTTCAGACGCTCGCGGATGAAGAGGATTTCCTTGGCGTGGATTTCGATGTCCGACGCCTGACCCTGGAAACCGCCCAGTGGCTGGTGAATCATCACGCGCGAGTTCGGCAGGCAGAAACGCTTGCCCGGAGCACCTGCGGTGAGCAGGAATGCGCCCATGCTGCAGGCCTGACCGATGCAGGTGGTCGATACGTTCGGCTTGATGAACTGCATGGTGTCGTAGATCGACATGCCGGCAGTCACCGAACCGCCCGGCGAGTTGATGTACAGATGGATGTCCTTGTCCGGGTTTTCCGCTTCAAGGAACAGCAGTTGCGCACAGATCAGGTTGGCCATGTAGTCCTCTACCGGGCCCACCAGAAAGATCACTCGCTCCTTGAGCAGGCGCGAGTAGATGTCGTAGGCGCGTTCGCCACGAGCGGACTGCTCGACAACCATCGGGACCAGGCCGCCGGCGGCCTGGATATCAGAGTTCTGCTGAATATAAGAATTACGGAACATGCTCTGCAGTCGCTCCCAAATAGTTATGTCTTGAATACGCATAAGCCAGCTCGAGAGCTGGCTTATGGTGTGCACTTCTAACGCAAAATCAATCAGTCGGCTGCTGGAGCTTCTACCGGCTTGACTGCTTCTTCGTAGGAGACCGATTTGTCGGTCACACTAGCTTTCTGCAGAACAGTATCCACAACTTGTTCTTCCAGCACAACCGAACGCACTTCGTTCAGTTGCTGCTCGTTTTTGTAGTACCACGACACGACCTGCTCTGGCTCCTGGTAAGCGGAAGCCATTTCCTGAATCATTTCGCGAACGCGAGCTTCATCAGGCTTCAGATCGAACTGCTTGACCACTTCAGCAACGATCAGGCCCAGCACGACGCGGCGCTTGGCTTGCTCTTCGAACAGCTCGGCCGGCAGTTGGTCTGGCTTGATGTTGCCGCCGAACTGCTGAACAGCCTGCACGCGCAGACGGTCAACTTCGTTGGACAGCAGAGCCTTTGGCACTTCGATCGGGTTGGTGGCCAGCAGACCGTCCATTACCTGATTCTTGACCTTGGATTTGATCGCCTGACGCAGTTCACGCTCCATGTTCTTGCGAACTTCGGTGCGGAAACCGTCGATGCCGCTTTCCTTGATGCCGAATTGAGCGAAGAACTCTTCGTTCAGCTCAGGCAGCTTAGGCTCGGACACAGTGTTGACGGTCACGGTGAACTCGGCGGTTTTTCCAGCCAGGTCCAGGTTCTGATAGTCCTCAGGGAAGGTCAGGTTCAGAACGCGCTCTTCGCCAGCCTTAGCGCCAACCAGGCCTTCTTCGAAGCCCGGGATCATGCGGCCGGAACCCAGTACCAGCTGAGTACCCTTGGCGGAGCCGCCAGCGAACACTTCGCCGTCAACCTTGCCAACGAAATCGATGTTCAGCTGGTCTTCGTTCTGCGCGGCACGGTCGGCCACTTCGAAACGGGTGTTCTGTTTGCGCAGGATGTCGAGCATCTTGTCCAGGTCAGCGTCAGCCACTTCAGCGCTCAGACGCTCAACGGTGATGCCTTCGAAGCCAGCAACGGTGAACTCAGGGAAGACTTCGAATACAGCAACGTATTCCAGATCCTTGCCCGCTTCGAGCGACTTTGGCTCGATCGAAGGCGAACCGGCAGGGTTGAGCTTCTGCTCGACCACAGCTTCGTAGAAGGAAGACTGGATGACGTCGCCTACCGCTTCCTGACGCGCATCAGCACCGAAACGGCGCTTGATTTCGCTCATTGGCACTTTGCCTGGACGGAAGCCAGCAATTTTGGCCTTTTGGGCAGTCTGCTGCAGACGCTTGTTGACCTGAGTCTCGATGCGCTCTGCCGGCACGGTGACGCTCATGCGGCGCTCGAGAGCAGTAGTATTTTCAACAGAAACTTGCATGGATATTCCTCGTTGCACAGACGTTAGCCGGCCGTTTCCGACCCCAGAATCAAGGGCATGCATTCTAGTGGGTCAAACTCAAGAAGTCACCCTACTGGAAACGGGTAAAAAAACAGCAGGCAATTTATAGGGAGCGCCGCACGAATGCCGTGCACTCCACTGGCGAATACAAGCGATCACGTCAGGGCTCTGCAGCAACGCTTCTATATATAGAAGCAACTATCAAATCCGCCCCGACAGACGTTCCGGCAAAACCGGAACGACGAGCAGTTCAGCGTCATCCGATCCTTTGAAAGCGATGAAGTGCCCTGCCCTGCGCTTCGAAATCGGCCATGGCCGGATTTCGAAACCGCTAAAACAAAAAAGGCGCCAGACTGTTAAATCTGGCGCCTTTCGAAATATGGGGTGGACGATGGGGATCGAACCCACGACAACGGGAGTCACAATCCCGTGCTCTACCAACTGAGCTACGCCCACCATATTGCGTAACAAAAAAGCCAAACAACTTCTTTGTCGAAACTTCATCAGGCCCGAGGCACAGATGAAGCTTTATTTGGTGCGGATGAAGAGACTCGAACTCTTACGCCTCGCGGCGCTGGAACCTAAATCCAGTGTGTCTACCAATTCCACCACATCCGCGGATGAAGCTTTTAAAGCAAAGGCGCCAGACCGTTAAATCTGGCGCCTTTCGAAATATGGGGTGGACGATGGGGATCGAACCCACGA
>NZ_RCOD01000063.1:0-36697 GCF_004307505.1 Pseudomonas sp. Sample_11 | reverse complement strand
GTTAAATCTGGCGCCTTTCGAAATATGGGGTGGACGATGGGGATCGAACCCACGACAACGGGAGTCACAATCCCGTGCTCTACCAACTGAGCTACGCCCACCATATCGCGTTACTTGTGCCAAAGCTGCCTAATGGCGCACCCGGCAGGACTCGAACCTGCGACCATCCGCTTAGAAGGCGGATGCTCTATCCAGCTGAGCTACGGGCGCCTTGTTAATCTGTACTCTTAAAGGACTACAAACTAAGTGCTTTCCAGCGTCGCAGAACCTTGATTCCGCTTCACCTTCTTAACCAGTGCTAGGCTGTGCCCGACAAGTGCGACGAATAGTATAGAGGGCTCCAAAGGTCGTCAAATCCTTTTTGAAAAAAATTCATTTAATTAAAGGAGTTAGAGGAATTTGCTGACCAAGCGCCTTTGCCCTCACCGCTCGACATGCGAGAATGCGTTCTCATTTTTTCCCCTCTCGATGGTTAATCACGCGCAATGACTGCACAACTAATCGACGGCAAATCGATCGCCGCCAGCCTGCGCCAGCAGATCGCCCAACGAGTTGCCGAGCGTCGCCAGCAAGGCCTGCGCACCCCCGGCCTCGCGGTGATCCTGGTCGGCAGCGATCCTGCCTCTCAGGTTTATGTCTCGCACAAGCGTAAAGACTGTGAAGAGGTTGGCTTCCTCTCTCAAGCCTACGACCTGCCCTCCGACACCACTCAGGAAGCCCTGACCGATCTGATCGATCGCCTTAATGACGATCCGGCCATCGACGGCGTGCTCCTGCAGTTGCCTCTGCCCGATCACCTCGATGCGTCCAAGCTGCTGGAACGCATCCGCCCGGACAAAGACGTCGACGGCTTCCACCCGTACAACGTCGGTCGCCTGGCCCAGCGCATCCCGCTGCTGCGCCCCTGCACCCCGAAAGGCATCATGACCTTGCTGGAAAGCACTGGCGCTGATCTTTACGGGATGGACGCGGTAGTCGTGGGCGCCTCGAATATCGTCGGTCGCCCGATGGCCATGGAATTGTTGCTGGCCGGCTGCACCGTCACTGTCACTCACCGCTTCACCAAGGACCTGGCCGGTCACGTCGGTCGTGCCGATCTGGTAGTCGTTGCCGCCGGCAAACCGGGCCTGGTCAAAGGCGAGTGGATCAAGGAAGGCGCGATCGTGATCGACGTCGGCATCAACCGTCAGGAAGACGGCAAACTGGTCGGTGACGTCGTCTACGAAACCGCCCTGCCCCGCGCTGGCTGGATTACTCCGGTACCGGGCGGCGTCGGCCCGATGACCCGTGCCTGCCTGCTGGAAAATACGCTCTACGCCGCAGAAACACTGCACGTCTGATCGAATTTTTCCGCTGCACCAGAACCCCGCCTCGTGCGGGGTTTTTAATGCCTGAGAAAAAACTTCAACCGTTCGCCGGAAACCGCTCTTTTTACAAGCCTTTTCACGAGATTTTCAGGTCTTACAAACAACCATCGACAGTTCTTCAGCCATACTCCTAAAATGCGCCGGTTTTAAGAAATAACCCGTTACAAACTAACGGTATATCCAACCTTTTAGAGTTCGCCCGCGTGAAAATTCGTCTCTCGATTCTGAGCCTGTTGTTTGCTGTTACAGGCACATTCATCACGCCAACGATCAACGCTGCGGAAACCACCGCTGTCCCACGTGACGCTTCGACTTTGAAGATCGCGTCCGGCAGCGCCCTGCTTATGGATATGCAGACCAATAAAGTCATCTATTCCAGCAACCCTGACGTGATCGTGCCGATCGCTTCCGTCAGCAAGCTGATGACCGGCCTGGTCGTGGTAGAAGCTCGACAGAACATGGACGAATGGATCGATGTCGACATCAGGAACACTCCGGAAATGAAGGGCGTGTTCTCCCGGGTCAAACTCAAGAGTGAGCTGCCACGCCGCGAGATGCTGCTGATCGCCTTGATGTCCTCGGAAAACCGCGCTGCCGCCAGCCTCGCCCATCACTATCCGGGCGGCTACGCTGCTTTTATCGCGGCAATGAACGCCAAGGCCAAGGCGCTGGGCATGACCAGCACGCACTTTGTCGAGCCGACCGGCTTGTCGGAGCGCAACGTTTCCACCGCCCGCGACCTGAGCAAACTGCTGGTGGCTGCGCACAAGCAACCGCTTCTGGTGCAACTGACCACCACCAAGGAAAAGACCGTGGCGTTCCGCAAGCCCAACTACACCCTGGGCTTCCGCAATACCGACCACTTGGTCAATAAGGCCGATTGGGACATCAAGATCACCAAGACCGGCTTCACCAACCCGGCCGGCCATTGCCTGGTGCTGGTGACGAAGATGGGCAACCGTCCGGTCGCCCTGGTGATTCTCGATGCGTTTGGCAAATACACGCATTTTGCCGATGCCAGCCGCATCCGCAGCTGGGTGGAAACCGGGCGCAGCGCCAGTGTTCCTGCGGTGGCACAGCAATACAAAGCCGACAAGAACCTCAAGAGCCGTCAGAGCGGCGTGGTTGAGGCGGCCAAGTAGATCCAGCGCTCATGAAAAAGCCCCGAATCTTCGGGGCTTTTTTTCGTCTGCGCATCAGTCGTTGGGCAGCGGCATCTTGTCGTCATCGGGGATGCCATCGCCCGAGCTCGGCTCTGGCGAAACCTCCGGCGTCAGCACATTGGGCCGGGCCATCGGGTCACGCATCGGGCTGTCCGGGTCCAGCACCGGATCAACCTCAGGCTCTGGCGTGGTCGGCACGCTGTCAGGTTTGTGGTCATCGAAGCTTGAATCGGTACTCATATGCACCTCACATCAAGGTTTCAGATCGGCTAACGGATCATAGGGCTTGGCCGGTTTCTTCGGATCTTCACCGGGCTCGACATCCAGCGGCGCCTTCGCCGGCCCGACGGGATCAACCTGCGGATCGTCAAGGTCCGGCGAATCCGGATCGAATCCCAGATCATCACCCGAGGAATGTTCGGACGAGTGCGGGCCTTTCGGGTTTGGGGAATCTGCCATGTTGCCTCCTTGATTCACCCGCGAAGCACGGGCATTAATCTTCAGAGGCCGGCCGGGCGCAGTCGTGCCCGGCAGATGACGAACGGAGGTTTATTGCGCCGCCAGAGCCTTTCGCGCCTGCGCCGCAGCGTTTTCTTCACCGGCCTGGGCCAGTTCATCGGCGGCTTTCAGCCAACGGGAGCGGTCGACGGCTGCCGGGATCTGCGCCGGTTTCTGAATCAAAATCGCCCAGCCACCGGCCTTTTCCAACGCTGATTCAAAGCTGGCGAAATCCATCAACTGCCGACGATTCATGCCGGCGCGCAGCAGGACCTTCTGTTTATTGCGATCGTAGCCGGACAGGATCGCGTAACGCGGCTCGGCCCAGAATGCCGAACCTTCACTGAAACGCACCATGACCGGGTAGCCCGCTGCGACCTGGGTCAGCAAGGCCGGCAGCTTGCTGTCGAGCGGATAAACCACCAGGCCATATTCGCGAGCAAGGTTCTGCATGTTCTGCTGCAGCTTGTCCTCAGCGCCCGGCAAGTGCAGCGGTTTTTCCAGAAGGCCTGGGGTGATGACGATGCCTTGTTGCGACAGCAGACTGGCGAGCACCTGTGGCCCACTCTGGTTGGCTTCGCCACGATAGAAGGTGCCGCTGAGCTCAACCCGCTCCGGCAAGCGTTTGACTTCAGGCGCTACATTGCCTGCACATCCGCTCAGCACCACCGCGCAAGCGCCGGCAAGCAACGCTCCGCGCACTCGAGAAAATACCTGCACCATCAATCACTCTCTTCCAGACGCCGGTCATCGTGTTCCGGCAACGCCAGCGATCATAGAGCCGCACCCGCCTGCGGTATAGCCTTAAACCGCAGAGCGGGCGATTGCATAGAGCAAACTGATTGGTGACTAACGACCTTTGGTCAATAGCTTGAAACACCCCATTGACTAGACTGTCACTGAAATAGAGCGAATTGCGAAAAGCGGGCGCCCGATGCAGGGCGAAGAGGAGGCACCAATGAGCCTGACCATGACCATTGTGATGTTGATAGCCGGCTGGCTGGCCGTGGCGACTGCCATGTTGTGGGGCGTGCTGCGGATTTCGCGGCGCCATCATCATCCGGTGCAGACGATGCCGGTTGAGAAGACAGAGAAGCATCCAGTGCGACACGCTGCTGCGCATTGAGGACCAACAAGGTCCTTCCCTCATGAGAGCGCTCAGCAGCAGCGCGCTCTCGATAACTCAGCAAAAGGTGAATAAAAAAACCGCCTGAGCTCAACCAGCCCAGGCGGTTTTTTGTGTTCTCAGCAATTACGCCTGCTGAGCAACCTTCTTCTGCTTCGCCCGGCGCGACAGCATGTTCAACACTTCGATACCGGCCGAGAACGCCATGGCCGCGTACACATAGCCTTTCGGTACGTGGGCGCCGAAGCCTTCGGCGATCAGCGTCATGCCGATCATGATCAGGAAGCCCAGCGCCAGCATGACCACCGTCGGGTTATCGTTGATGAACTTGGCCAGCGGGTCAGCTGCGAGCAGCATCACCAGCACCGACACCACCACCGCGATGATCATGATCGGCAAGTGTTCGGTCATGCCGACAGCGGTAATGATGCTGTCGATCGAGAACACCATGTCGAGCATCAGGATCTGACCGATAGCCGCGGCAAAACCCAGGGTTACGGTGGAAGTCGCGGTCTTCGGGTCTTCCGGCGACGGGTCCATGCTGTGATGGATCTCGGTCGTGGCTTTCCACACCAGGAACAGGCCACCGGCGATCAGGATCATGTCCTTCCAGGAGAACGCCTGGCCAAGGATTTCGATCACAGGCTCGGTCAACTGCACGATGAACGCGATGGTGCTCAACAACGCCAGACGCAGAATCAGGGCCATGCCGATACCGATACGGCGCGCCTTCTGCCGATGCTGTTCGGGCAGCTTGTTGGTCAGGATCGAAATAAAGATCAGGTTATCGATGCCAAGCACGATTTCCATTACCACCAGTGTGGCCAAAGCAACCCAAGCGGTGGGGCTGGCGGCGAGTTCTAACAGATATTCCATGGGTCAGTCCTGACTCTGTGTAAGACGGTTTAAATGGTCTTGGAGGAAGATTCGGATTCTTCCGCTTGTTTTTCCGGTGTTTCTTTTTTCTCGATCAAACCACCAGTGGCATCGCTGAGCGCTTGCTCAGCGGCTTTATGGGTGTCGTCGATTGCTTGTTTGGCGGTTTCAGCCGCCGCGCCCATCAGTTGCTGGGCGCTTTTTTCCGCCTGATCACAACCGGCCAGAACCAGTAAAGACGCAAACATCACTGCGGGAAATGTGTATTTCATAAGGTTTCCTTCGAATGAACAGACAGGCGCACACACCGGCCGTCGATGGCTGGGCATTCTAGGGAGATGAACACTTCAGGAAAATTCGTATTTTTAGCGGCTATACTTCGGTTTTCACGAAGTGGCCATCACTATGCTCAATTACCGACAACTGCATTACTTCTGGGTTGTAGCCAAAACCGGCAGCATCGTCCGCGCCTGCGAGCAACTGAACCTGACGCCACAGACCATCAGCGGACAGATTTCACTGCTTGAACAAACCTATGGCGTGGAGTTGTTTCGCCGGGTTGGCCGCCAGTTGGAGCTCACCGAAGCCGGGCGCCAGGCCCTGCCCTACGCTGAGCAGATGTTTCAGTTGGGCGGCGAGCTGGAGCTGATGCTGCGTGCGCAGCCCAACGAGCAGCAGATCCTCTTTCGCGTCGGGGTGGCCGACGTGGTGCCCAAATCGATTGTTTATCGCCTGATCGCGCCGACCATGGAATTGAGCGAGCCGCTGCGCATCACCTGCCGCGAAGACAAGCTCGAGCGCCTGCTCGCCGATCTGGCCATTCAGCGTCTGGATCTGGTGATTTCCGACAGCCCGATGCCTTCGCATCTGGACATCAAAGGCTACAGCCAGAAGCTCGGCGAATGCGGGATCAGTTTTTTCGCCACCGCCGAACTCGCCGCGCAGTATGGCCAGGATTTTCCGCGCAGCCTGCACGGCGCACCGCTGCTGATTCCCGGCGCGGAAACCGTGGTGCGCAGCCGTTTGCAGCGCTGGTTCGCCGAACAGCAGATCCAGCCGCAAATTGTCGGCGAATTCGATGACAGTGCTTTGATGCAGGCCTTCGGCCAATCCGGCAGCGGGATCTTTATCGGTCCGAGCGTGATTGCCGAGGAAGTGAAGCGCCAGTACGGCGTCGAGTTGATCGGCCAGACCGACGCGGTGAGCGAGTCGTTCTATGCCATTTCGGTGGAACGCAAGGTCAAGCACCCTGGCATCGTAGCGATTACCGAGGGTGCCCGACGCGAGCTGTTTACCGGGTTATGAAGCGCAGACTTCACGCGGCTTCAGCGTCATCAGCACCATGGCGAGGAACACCGACAGCAAAATGAAGCCGGCAGCGGCAAAGCCCAGGAAGCCCAGCCCGGCACTGTCGATCACCCGGCCGCCGACCATCGCGCCCAGACCAATGCCGAGATTGGCCCCGGCGATGTTCAGCGACGCGGCGAAGGCCGGCGCTTCCGGTGCGGCTTTCATCAGGCGCACATGGCTGACCAGGAACAATGCGGCCTGGGTTACGCCCCAGATGCCCATCGCCACCGCCAGACCCACTGGCGAATGAATGTTCGGCACCAGCGAAACCATACCGGCGATCATGAATGCACAGAACAACACCGACGCCCCCAACGGATGCCGATCCACCGCTCGCCCACCGAGCGAGTTGCCGATCAGCCCGACTGCGCCAAACGCCATCAGGCACCAACCGACCACGGTGCCGTTGAAACCGGCAAGTCGTTCGAGGATGTCAGCAAGGTAGGTGTAAGCGGTGAACATGCCGCTGAACACCAGAATCGACAACAAGATATGGCCGAGCATCAGCGGGCTGCGCAGGATCTTGAACTGCGAACGGAAGCTGACCTGATGCTGGTGCAGACTGGTTTTCGGCAGGTAGACAAACAGCAACAAGGCTTTGGCAAACGCGATCAATGCCAGAATGCCGAATGCGCTGCGCCAGCCGAACGCGTCGGAAATCAGCGTGCCGACCGGAATGCCGAACACAGTGGCGCAGACGATGCCGAAGCCGATCTTGGCGATGGCGCGGCCGGCGAAATCCGGGCCGACGATGTCGACGGCGGTTTCACTGGCCAATGCCCAGAACACTGGCAAACCCAACGCCGGAATCAACCGTGCGATGGCCATCACCCAGATGTTCGGTGCCAACGCTGCAACGGTATTGGCCAGACCGAACATGATCAGAATGCTGATGAACAGTTTGCGCCGTTCGAAACGGGCGAAATACGCGGTCAGGAACGGGCCGAACAGCGCCACGGTAAAGGCAAACAAGGTCACCAGCAGCCCGGCTTGCGGGATGCTGACTTCGAGGTCTCGGGCGATCGCCGGCAACAGGCCGACAATGACGAATTCCGTGGTCAGCACCGTGAACCCGGCGGCGGACAACAGAAGAATAGGCAACAGCATGCGCAACTCCAGCAAAACGACGACACCAGCGATGACCCGGAGGCCCGCTGGCAGAACTTGAAAATGAGGATGGCGAAGCTTAACAGACTGCGTCCGCACTGAGTTGCCCAAAACTGCCGATCTGCCGGGCCGATCCGGTGGCAGATCGTCACAGGTCTGAAGGTTCACGCCTACGCTGTGATAAAGTCCGCGCCCTGAAAATCGTACAGCTGTTCAACGTGCCGTTTGGCGGCGTTGATGTCACTTCGACAGGCGTTTCGTGACTGCCCACGACGCTTCGCACCCTATAAAAAACAGAGATGCCGCTATGACCGCTTCATCCCCTTCGTTACTGCAACGCCTGAAACGCCTGAGTCTGGTGACCCAGATAGTCATTGGTCTGATCGCCGGCATTGCCCTGGCCCTGATTGCACCGGAGCTGGCGAAGTCCACCGCGTTCATCGGCAAGGTGTTTGTCTCGGCGTTGAAAGCCGTGGCGCCGATTCTGGTGTTCGTGCTGGTGATGGCCTCGATCGCCAACCACAAGCACGGTCAGGAAACCCACATCCGCCCGATCCTGTTCCTGTACCTGCTGGGTACATTCAGCGCTGCGGTGGTGGCCGTGGTCGCCAGCATGGCGTTCCCGTCGAATCTGGTGTTATCGACCGAGAATGTTGCCGTGACTGCGCCCGGCGGCATCGGCGAAGTGCTGCAAAGCCTGTTGCTGAGCGTCGTCGACAACCCGGTCAGCGCGCTGATGAATGCCAACTTCATCGGCATTCTGGCCTGGGCGATCGGCATGGGCATTGCCATCCGCCACGCTGGCGACACCACTCGCGAAGTGCTCGGTGACTTGTCCAACGGCGTCACCGTGATTGTCCGCGTGGTCATTCGCTTCGCGCCGCTGGGCATCTTCGGCCTGGTCGCGTCGACACTGGCCACCTCCGGTTTCGGCGCGCTGCTCGGCTACGCGCACCTGCTGGCGGTGCTGCTGGGCTGCATGCTGTTCGTCGCGCTGGTGATGAACCCGCTGATCGTGTTCTGGAAGCTGCGCCGCAATCCGTACCCGCTGACCCTGATGTGCTTGCGCGAAAGCGGCATCACCGCGTTCTTCACCCGCAGCTCGGCGGCGAACATTCCGGTCAACCTGGAATTGAGCAAGCGCCTGGGCCTGCACGAAGACACCTACTCGGTATCGATCCCGCTGGGTGCGACCATCAACATGGCCGGTGCGGCGATCACCATTACCGTGCTGGCCTTGGCGGCGGTGCACACTTTGGGCATCGCCGTGGACATCCCGACCGCGATCCTGCTCAGCGTCGTCGCCGCGATTTGCGCCTGTGGTGCTTCGGGTGTGGCCGGTGGTTCGCTGCTGCTGATTCCGCTGGCGTGCAGCCTGTTCGGCATCCCGAGCGAGATCGCCATGCAGGTCGTGGCGGTGGGCTTCATTATCGGCGTGCTGCAGGATTCGGCGGAGACCGCGCTGAACTCGTCGACTGACGTGCTGTTTACCGCGGCGGCTTGCCTGGGCGAAGAAGAGAAGGCTCAGCGCGCGTAATCGCTGCCATAGGAGAAGCGGAAGCCCGGGAGTTTACAGATCGTTCCCACGCTCTGCGTGGGAATGCCTCAACGGACGCTCCGCGTTCGGCTCTGAATGGGACGCAGAGCGTCCCGGGCTGCATTCCTTTGCTGCGCGTGGGAACGATCAAACAAAAGCCCGCCAAGGCGCGAACCTTGGCGGGCTTTTTCGTATCCGGGTGTTTAGAACGCGCCCATGTAATCGCGCTTGCCCACTTCCACGCCGTTATGACGCAGCAGCGCGTAGGTGGTGGTGACGTGGAAGAAGAACTGCGGCAAGCCGTAAGTCAGCAGATACGCCTGACCACTGAAGCGCTTCTCTTTCGGCGTGCCCGGACGGGTGACGATTTCGATGCCTTCCTTGCCATCGATCTGCTCTGGCTTGATCTCGCCGATGAAGGCCAGGACCTTGGCGATCAACGCTTGCAGCTCGGCAAAGGTGGTTTCAGTGTCGTCGTACTTCGGCAGTTCGACTTCGGCCAGACGCGCCGACACGCCTTTGGCGAAATCCACGGCGATCTGCACCTGGCGCACCAGCGGGAACATGTCCGGGTACAGACGCGCTTGCAGGAAGACGCTCTGGTCGATGTTTTTCGCGCTGGCGTGGGCTTCGGCCTTTTTCAGCACATCGCTCAGGGCGTTGAGCATTTGTTGAAAAACCGGGACGGATGCGGCGTACAGTGAAATGGTCATGGCAATCTCATGTGATGGCTGGGTAATACGTGGTGGCGATTATAGCCATGCTTGATGAGCACACGGCTTGCCTTTTGTTTGGCAAGGATTAGGCTAGGCGGCTTCGACTGCAGAGGGAACGCGCGATGAGCAACGAACAAGAATCCACCTCCGACCAGCCACGGCTCAATGCCACGGAAATCCGCATTCTCGGTGCGCTGATCGAAAAACAGGCCACCAGCCCGGAAACCTATCCGCTGACCCTCAACGCGCTGGTGCTGGCCTGCAATCAGAAAACCAGCCGCGAACCGGTAATGAACCTCAATCAGGGCCAGGTCGGCCAGAGCCTGCGGGCGCTGGAGGGGCGTGGTTTCACCCGGCTGGTGATGGGCAGCCGTGCCGACCGCTGGGAGCACAAGGTCGACAAGGCGCTGGAACTGGTGCCGGCACAGGTGATTCTGACGGGTTTGATGTTTCTGCGCGGTCCGCAGACCGTCAACGAACTGCTGACCCGCAGCGGACGCATGCACGAGTTCGAGGACGCCGAGCAGGTGGTTCATCAGCTTGAACGGCTGATCGCACGCGGTCTGGCGGTATTGATTCCGCGTCAGGCCGGGCAGCGTGAGGATCGCTACACCCATGCCTTGGGCGATCCGGCAGATATCGAAGCGATCCTGGCGGCGCGGCAGAATCCTGGGGAGCGATCGGGCGGTGGCGTTTCACTGGAGCGTATCGAAGAACTGGAAGCGCGGATCGCCGCACTGGAAGAACGCCTGGCCCGCCTCGAATAATCACAACAGAACCTTTGTGGGAGCGAGCCTGCTCGCGAACGCGTAGTGTCAGTCACCACGACCTCGAATGACCTGCCGCCTTCGCGAGCAGGCTCGCTCCCACAGGGGACATGTGCGAATTTCAGATTTTATTCCCCATCCCAATAATCCACCCCATCCACCTGCCGCGCGACAGCGACAAAGCCCGAGGCATTGCCCTCGGCATCCACCGCGAAATTATCCATCACCGCATACTTGTTCGAATCCGGATACTCGCAGATCTCCGGCTGCTGCTGAGTGCTCACCGCCAGATAACGCAGTTCGCCCGCGCTGGTATTGATGATCTGGTGAGCCTTCTCCGGTCCGCCCGGTGGGCAGGCGATCACATCACCGGCGCGGATCGGAAAACGCTCGCCTCCCAACCGCACCTCGCCCTCCCCGGCCACCACGTAGAACATCTCCTCATTGACCCGATGGCTGTGGAATGGACTGCCGCGCATGCCTGCTGGCAGCGCGTACAGACGGTAACCGAGTTTCTGCGCACCGAGTTGCTGACCGATCCGCGCGAAACGCTGCTGATAACGCCCAGCGGTTTCGCCTTCAGGGGCCAGGGCTTCGGGAAGGGCTTCGAGTTCGACCTCGTTGAGATTGAGGATGGGCGGATGCATGGGCGGCCTCGGTTAGGGTTTTTGTGGTGGGCACATCTGTGCGTGCTGGCGAGGATTATAGATAGTGATCCAGAACCGCAGCGCGGCCTTCGCGAGCAGGCTCGCTCCCACCTTCAATCGCATTCCAACTGGAGGAACACGCTCAACCTGTGGGAGCGAGCCTGCTCGCGAAGAGCCCAGCCCAGCCACTAAAAGATCAATCAGCTACGCGCAAAATCCACCGCCGCCGCAAACTGCGCCTCATTCGGCCGCACTCCGGTGTACAGGACAAATTGCTCCAGCGCCTGAATCGCAATCACCTCAAGCCCGGTGATCACTCGCTTGCCCTCGGCCCGCGCACGCACAATCAGCGGCGTCTCCGAAGGGATCGCCACCACGTCGAATACAGTCTCAGCCGCTTTGATCACTTCAGGCTCGAACGCCAGTTGCCCCGCCTCCGGCCCGCCGTCCATGCCCACCGGGGTGACATTGATCAGCATCTGTGGGCGCTCGTCACCCAGCTCGGCCTGCCAGCGATAACCCAGCGAATCCGCCAGGGCGCGGCCGGCGCGCTCGTTACGGGCGACAATCAAACCGTTCTGGTAGCCACCATCGCGCAGGGCGCTGGCCACCGCTTTGGCCATGCCGCCGCTGCCGCGCAGGGCAAAGGTGGAATCCTTCGGCACCGCGTGGCTCTCCAGCAATTGCGCGACGGCGATGTAATCGGTGTTGTAGGCCTTGAGGTGGCCGCCAGTGTTGACGATGGTGTTGATCGACTGGATCGCCGCCGCCGACGCATCCAGCTCATCGACCAGCGCAATGCAGGCTTCCTTGAACGGCATCGACACGCCGCAGCCGCGAATGCCCAGTGCCCGGATGCCGCCGACCGCGCCGGTCAGGTCCTGGCTGCTGAACGCTTTGTAATAGAAATTCAGGCCCAGCTGTTCATACAAATGGTTGTGAAAACGCAGACCGAAATTCCCCGGGCGCCCGGACAGGGACATGCACAGTTGGGTGTCTTTGTTCGGGTTCATCTGCATGAAACTTCTCCTTCAAACGCACTTTCGGATGGACGGGGTTGGCCAGCCCACCGGGTTCTGAATCATCATTTGGGCTTGTTTGTGGCGCCGCGCAGCCGGGTAAAGAAGCCGGTACAGACCTTACACAAAATTTACCCAGCGGCTGTGCTGAATTTCGCAAATTTGCTGTCTTAGCTGTATCCCCGCGACAACTGTGGGCCTGACTCAGGCCGCGGCGCCGGGTCGAAGAACCGAGGACTTATCATGATTCGTAAACTTCCCATCATGGCTTTGTTGATTGGCGCACTCGCCGTCACCGGCCAGGCTGAAGCGGGTGGTGGCCATGGCTGGCAGGGCCCTGCAGTGTTTGGCGCGATCGTCGGCTCGGCCATCATCGGCTCGGCACTGATCAACCAGGATCGGCCGGTGTATGTGCAACAACAACCGGTTTATGTGCAGCCGCAACCGGTCTACGTGCAGCAACCGCCGCCACCGGTCTATTACCAGCCGGCGCCGGTGTATGTACAACAACCGGTCTACGTGCAGCCGGCCCCCGTCTATTACGGCCCGCCTCGTGGTTATTACGGTCGGCCCCACGGCTACTACGGCGGCCCGCATGGCTACTACGGCGGTCCACGCTGGTAAGCGCAACACAGAGCCCTGCTTTCGAGCGGGGCTTTTTTATGACCGCTGGTCGGCCAACGTCTGAAAAAATCTCGCCAAGGTCGCTGTGAGGACAGTGCGAGCAGCTAAAGTCGGCATGATGGAATCGACCGTCGGGCTTTTTTCATCGAACGGTCACCGCTTTGTCATGACGGAACCGCAATCTGAATCCGTCCGTAAACAACAGATCGATAACAACAAGGACGACTGTATGCCCACACAAAACCCGCACCGCATCGTCGGTCTGTGCACCTCGAGCAAGGTGTACAGCGCACTTACCGAGCTCAAGCATCTGGAAGGCCATCGCTGCGCCAAGCTGCTGTCCCTGCTCGCCGAAAACCTCGTGCACAAGGGCCTGCTCAATGAGCGCGAAGTCATGCACATGCTCGATCAAGTGGTGGAATGACGCCAGACCTCACTGGCATCAATGACCACTATCGAAAGCGTTGATTGTCCGTCGTGCCGGCAAATCCCTAAGGTAGCCCCATCAGTTTGATGGAGTTTTTCCCATGGCACAGGTTCAAATCATGTCGGTGATCGGCAGCGCAGTTCCCGCTTCGCTGCGTGCATCCGGTTTGCTCGCTTGCTGGTATCTGGTGCGCGATGGCGAGCCGATCAGCGGCCCGCTCACCTCCTTGCCAGCAGCACAGGCCTTGTCGCAACAAGTCGCCAGCAATACGTTTCATGCCTAAGGCAGCTGCACCTTGGGCTTGGTCTCGACGAACAGCGCCCAGCTCGACAGGAACAACGCGGCAATCAGCGGCCCGATCACAAAGCCGTTGAGGCCGAAGACCGCGAGGCCGCCGAGGGTGGAAACCAGAATCAGGTAATCAGGCATCTTGGTATCTTTGCCGACCAGGATCGGGCGCAGCACGTTGTCGACCAGGCCAATCACGAATACTCCGAACAAGCCCAGCACCACGCCCTGCCAGATCATGCCGCTGAGCAGGAAGTACACCGCCACCGGCGCCCAGACAATCCCCGCGCCCACCGCTGGCAACAGCGACAGAAACGCCATCAGCACCGCCCAGAGCAACGCGCTGGGAATGTCGAGAAACCAGAAAATCAACCCGCCCAGCGCGCCTTGGGTCACGGCCACCACCACGTTGCCTTTGACCGTGGCGCGCACCACGCGGTTGAACTTCAGTTGCAGGCGGCGCTTGTGGTTTTCTTCCAGCGGCACGGCAGTGCGCATCTTGCGCGCCAGCTCGGGGCCGTCACGCAGGAAGAAAAACAGCAGATACAGCATGATGAAAAAGCTCACCACGAATTCGAATGTGCCCTGGCCGAAGCTGAAAGCCTGAGTCGCCAGCGCCTGGCTGCCCTGCATCGCCGCTTTGACGATCTTCTCGCGCAAGCTGTCGAGTTCGCCCATGCCAAAGCGGTCGAGCAAGTGCTGAAAGTACGGCGGCAGGCTGTGCTTGAACTGCGCCAAATACGCAGCGATGTCCAGCTCGCCGCTTTCAATGTTCTTGTAGACCGTCGCGCCTTCCTGCACGAGCAGGATGCTGACGATGATCACCGGCAGAATCGCGATCACCAGGCACAGGCTCAAGGTGCACAGCGACGTCACGTTGCGTTGCAAGCCGAACTTCTGCTGCAACCTGCGCTGTACCGGCGCAAACAGAATGCCGAGGATGACAGCCCAGAACACCGCGCCGTAAAACGGCAGCAGAATCCAGATAAAGGCCACCGTGACCAGCACCAGCAGCACTGTCAGGGATTTGAATTGCAGACTCTTTTCGTTCATATCCGGTCCATGTCAGTCAGGCGTCACGCACGCCCGCCCCACTTAGTCAGCCGCCGAGCGCGCGAGTGCCATGTTTATTCATGGAGCATAGATCCAGATCAATAAACCCTCGCAACAGCTGCCCTACCCTGCGCGGCTTTTGCGACCGACACCCAAATGCCAACTCTCATCGCCCCCGAGCTTCTCGCCCCCGCCGGCACCCTGAAAAACATGCGTTACGCCTTCGCTTATGGCGCCGATGCGGTCTACGCCGGCCAGCCGCGCTACAGCCTGCGGGTGCGCAACAACGAATTCGACCACGCCAACCTGGCGCTGGGCATCCGTGAGGCGCAGGCGCAGGGCAAGCGCTTCTACGTGGTGGTCAACATCGCCCCGCACAACGCCAAGCTGAAGACGTTTCTCAAGGATCTGGCGCCGGTGATCGAGATGGCCCCGGATGCGCTGATCATGTCCGATCCGGGCCTGATCATGCTGGTGCGCCAGCATTTTGCGCAGATGCCGATTCACCTGTCGGTGCAGGCCAACACGGTGAATTGGGCGAGCGTCGAGTTCTGGCAGCAACAGGGACTTAGCCGGATCATTCTGTCGCGCGAATTGTCGCTGGAAGAGATCGGCGAAATCCGCGAGCAGGTGCCGGGCATGGAGCTGGAAGTGTTCGTGCACGGCGCGCTGTGCATGGCCTATTCCGGGCGCTGCCTGCTTTCCGGTTACATGAACAAACGCGATGCCAATCAGGGCACGTGCACCAACGCCTGCCGCTGGAAGTACATGGCGCAACAAGCCACGGAAAACCAGCTCGGAGAGATCGTCCAGACCTTTCAACCCGAGCCGACGCTGGGCCTCGGCGCACCGACCGATCAGGTCTTTCTGTTGCAGGAAGCCAATCGTCCCGATGAATTGATGCCGGCTTTCGAAGACGAACACGGCACCTACATCATGAACGCCAAGGACCTGCGCGCGGTGCAGCATGTCGAGCGGCTGACGCGCATGGGCGTGCATTCATTGAAGATCGAAGGCCGGACCAAATCGCATTTCTACTGCGCGCGCACCACTCAGGTGTATCGCCGGGCGATCGATGATGCCGTGGCCGGGCGCGCGTTCGATCGCAGCCTGATGCTGGATCTCGAGTCGTTGGCCCAGCGCGGCTACACCGAAGGTTTTCTGCGCCGCCATGTGCACGACGAATATCAGAACTATCAGCACGGCAGTTCGGTGTCGGAGCGACAGCAGTTCGTTGGCGAGCTGACCGGCGAGCGCCGGGATCGCCTGGCCGAGGTGAAAGTGAAGAATCGTTTTGCCGTGGGCGATCATCTGGAACTGATGACGCCCAAGGGCAATTTCCATTTTGATCTGCATGAATTGCAGAGTGTCAGCGGCCAAGCGATCGAAGTGGCGCCGGGGGACGGGCATACGGTGTACGTGCCGATACCGGATGCGGTGGATTTGCGCTTTGGGTTGTTGATGCGGGATTTGCCGCGGACCTGAATCCCCTCACCCTAGCCCTCTCCCAGAGGGAGAGGGGACTGATCGGGGGATATTTCAGAGGTACGCTGACCTGAACGGGGACCGCTGAAGCCGCAAACTACACAGCCCTGGTTGTGCTCGTGAATCCATAATCGGCTCGGACTTTCAGGTCGATGTCTGGCGCAAGACACCTCGGTTGGCCCCCTCTCCCTCCGGGAGAGGGCTGGGGTGAGCGCCGCTTTTCTATTGGGCAAACTCCTCACGCAACATCCCTACAAACGCCTCGCGCGCCGGGTGCACACCGGCGTTTTCATGCCAGTAAAACAAGTTCTCGATCGCCCTCAGTTCAGCGAACTCGTAACCCTCGCAGCCCGCGCCTTTGGCGTACTGCTCGAACACGCCCCTGGGCACCAGCGCCACCCCGGCACCGGCGCTGACGCAGCCGACAATCGCTCCGTAACTGGCCAGACTGACAATCGGCAGCGCCTGCCCTCGGCGCAGTAACCAATGCTCAAGTGCCGCGCGGTATGGGCAACCCGGTGGCCACATGAACAGGGTTTTGTCTTGCAGATCCGCGATGTCACGCACCGGGCCGAATGAAGTCGAGGCGATCAGTAACAATTCCTCTCGATACATCGGCGTGCGTTTGAGCTGAGCACGTTCGACATCTACCGCCACGATCGCACCATCCAGGCGATGGTTGACGGTGTCGTCGAGCAACTGGCTCCAGGTGCCGGTGGTAAGTTCCAGTGCCACTTGCGGGTAGCGCTTGTGGAATTTCGCCAGCAGGCGCGGCAAGCGCCCGGTCGCCGAAGACTCGATGGCGCCGATGCGCAGCGGTCCGGACGGCTCGGCGGCCGGGTCGAGCGCGCGTTTGGCTTCGACGGTCAGCGCCAGAATCTTTTCCGCATAAACCAGAAAGGTCTGCCCCGCCGGGCTGATGCGCAGTCCGCGCCCCTCGCGCAAGAACAGCGCCACGCCCAACTCGGCCTCCAGCGCTTTGATCCGCGCGGTGATGTTCGACGGCACGCAGAACAGCTTTTCAGCGGCCCGGGCAATGCTGCCGACCTCGGCCACAGTCTTGAACATGCGGATTTGCGCCAGTTCCATAATCATCACTCTGAGTGAACAGTCGACGCAGTATAAGTCAGTTGTGGCGAATGATCGGGCGCCCGGATACTCGGCGCATCCACTGCCTTGGTGCCTCAATCATGACTTCCACTTCTACCTGCAAAATCATCCTGGCCATGGCGTTTGTCGTCGGCTGCTGGGGTTATTCGCCCACCGGCATTCACATCGGCTTGCAAGGGTACGATCCCGGACATCTGGCCTTGCTGCGTTTCCTGCTGGCGTCGCTGTTGATGGCGCTGATCGCAATTTTCAAAGGCATTCGCCTGCCGCAGTGGCGCGATGTGCCGTTGCTGGTTGCCTTGAGCTTCTTTGCCGTCAGCCTGCATCACGTCGCCTTGAACATCGGCCAGCAAGCCATTAGTGCCGGGGCTTCCAGCGTGCTGGCGCAATCGAGCCCGTTATTCAGCACGCTGCTGGCGCGCCTTGTGTTCAAAGACCGCGTCAGCCTCTGGCGTTGGGGTTGTGTGCTGCTTGGATTTGTCGGCGTGGTGATCGTAGTCAGCGGCGACAAGGGCATGGGCGCTATCAATGCCCATGGCTTGTTGATCTTGTTGGCGGCGCTTTCCTGGAGCCTCTATTTCGCCCTGCAAAAGCATCATGCGCGGCGCTACGACGGCTTCAGCCTGGGCTGCTACGCGGTGTGGTCGGGGACGTTGCTGTTGCTGATTTATCTGCCGGGGCTGGCTGACGCCGTGATGCACGCGCCGACGCGTGCGCAGTGGGCGGTGCTGATGCTGGGGGTGTTTCCCAGCGCTCTGGCGTATCTGGCCTGGGGTTTCGTGCTCAAGCATGTGGACTTGAGTCGGGCGACGATGACCTTGTATCTGATACCGCCGACGGCCATGGGAATTGCGTCGTGGGGATTGGGGGAACGGCCGACGTTGATGGTGCTGATGGGAGCGGTGGTGGTGTTGATCAGTGTGTTGGCGTTGAATCTGGAGCGTGGGGTTGGCGTCGTTCGAGCAGTTGAGAGCAAAGGCTTGAATCTGCAGTGAAGCCGATGCCGTCTTCGCGAGCAGGCTCGCTCCCACAGTGGATGACACAAACTCCCTGTGGGAGCGAGCCTGCTCGCGAAGAGGCCGGCCCACTCAATGAATAATCGAGACCTCAGCGCATATCATCCGACAACGGTGTCGGCTCGTCCGCCGGCGGTACATCGTCGTCATCCGGCGGATCCTTCCAGTCATCCGGGCGGTCGGCATCGCTCAGTGGATCGCGCCCCGGGTCCATGCCCGGCGGTGCATCGTGATCGCTCAGGGTCGGCTCGTCGGTGCCGGATACGGGGCGGGTCTGGTCGGTGGGCGCCATGCCACCGGGAACAAGCGAGTCATCAGCCATGCTGCACCTCACAATACTGGCCCGGATTATCCGGGGCGTATTACTTGGAAGCGCGGGTGCTGAGGGCGTGCGGTAGATCAGACCAGCGGCATCAGCCTTGGGCGATAAAGCGATCACGACTGTTGGTCAAGTGCAGCCACATCGCGGCGCGGGCGGCATCGGCGTCCTGACGTTTGATCGCATTCAGAATCGCCTCGTGTTCCAGATTGGCCAAGTGCCCGAGCTTGCTCAGATCCGCCGCGCCACGCTCGGCGGCATTCAGGCGATTGCGCGGGATCATCGCACTGCCCAGGTGCTGCATGATCTCGCTGAAACAAGCGTTGCCGGTGGCCTCGGCGATCAGCAGATGAAAACGCCGATCGGCCTCCACGCAGCTGTCGTTGTTCGCCAGCAGCCGTTGATAGTCATCCAGCGCCTGACGCATCTGCTGCACCTGCTGCTCACTGCGCCGCTGCGCCGCCAGCGCCGCCGCTTGCGTCTCCAGGCCCATGCGCAATTCGAGAATGCTGCGCACACCGAGCGCCGTATCGACGTTCAGGCGCAGGCCGTGCTCCGCGGCGCGCTCGATCACGAAAGTACCGATGCCATGGCGCGTCTCCACCAGCCCCGAGGCCTGCAACTTGGAAATCGCCTCGCGCACCACCGTGCGGCTGACCCCGTGCTCCTGAACGATGGAGTTCTCCGACGGTAGCTTGTCACCGGGCGACAGTTGTCCGAGCAGGATGCTCTGGGTGAGCTTTTCCACCAAGTCATGAGCGAGGTTGTGCGTGCGTTTGCGCGCGGGCGCGTCGAGGTCTTCTTGCATGATCGGTTCCGGTGATCGGGGCTTGCCGATCGTAGCACTGCGGGATGACGGTTGAGATGGATTTTAGCGGTCGACGGGCCATCAACTTGTATGACAACACTCAATTACGTCGAATATTTTCGATAGCCAGCCATCACGCACCACCATTCACATATCAACAATGCGCTCCGCTCGATTGACGCAACAATCAATAAATACGAGCTAGAATCCGGTTTTCGCATAAAAAACCGCACAATCAGAAGAATTTGATCGCCCTCCCCACTTGTAGGACAAAAAATTACAGTTGTATGATGTCTAGCAACAACGCAGCACTCAGTCCTACCCGCATAAAAATAATCAGTGGGAGAAACATCAGTGAAAACCTCCATCTCCGGGATGCAGGACAGCGTCGATCCGACGCTCGCCTCCGCCATCTCCAAAGTCAAACGCCACGTCCTGCCGCTCTTCGTGATCATGTTCATCGTCAATTACATTGACCGGGTGAACATCGGTTTCGTCCGCACCCACATGGAAACCGATCTGGGCATCGGTGCTGCCGCCTATGGCTTCGGCGCTGGGCTGTTCTTTATCGGTTACGCGCTGTTCGAAGTGCCGTCCAACATGCTTCTGCAAAAAGTCGGCGCACGCATCTGGCTGACCCGCATCATGTTCACCTGGGGCATAGTCGCCGCCTGCATGGCGTTCATCCAGAACGAAACCCACTTCTACATTTTGCGTTTCCTGCTCGGTGTCGCCGAGGCCGGTTTCTTTCCCGGGGTGATTTATTACTTCACCCGCTGGCTGCCAGGCGTCGAACGTGGCAAGGCGATCGCGATCTTCCTCAGCGGCTCGGCCGTGGCCTCGCTGATCTCCGGTCCGCTGTCCGGTCTGCTCCTGCAGATCAATGGGCTGGGCATGCACGGCTGGCAGTGGATGTACTTCATCGAGGGGATGTTCTCGGTGTGCCTGTGCGTGTTTGTCTGGTTCTGGCTGGATGCCAAACCCCACGACGCGAAATGGCTGAGCCGCGCCGAACAGGATGCGTTGGTCAGCGCCATCGACGACGAGCAAAAGGCCCGCGAAGCCGCGACGCCGATCCGGCCGTCGCTGGGCAAACTGCTCAAGGACCGGCAGATCATTCTGTTCTGCCTGATCTACTTCTTCATTCAGCTGACCATTTACGCGGCGACTTTCTGGCTGCCGAGCATCATCAAGAAGATGGGCGAACTCAGCGACGTGCAGGTCGGCCTGTTCAACTCGATTCCATGGTTGCTGTCGATCGTCGGCATGTACGCCTTCGCCTCGCTGTCGGCGAAGTGGAAACATCAACAAGCTTGGGTCGCCACTGCCCTGTTGATCGCCGCAGCGGGGATGTTCATGTCCACCACTGGCGGGCCGATCTTTGCCTTCGTCGCGATCTGCTTTGCGGCACTGGGTTTCAAATCCGCCTCGTCGCTGTTCTGGCCGATTCCCCAGGCTTATCTGGATGCACGCATCGCGGCGGCAGTGATCGCGCTGATCAACTCGGTGGGCAACCTCGGCGGCTTCGTCGCACCGACCACCTTCGGCCTGCTGGAGCAACACACCGGCTCGATTCAGGGCGGCCTCTATGGTCTGGCCGCGACCTCGATCATCGCCGCAATCATTGTCTTCGCCGCGCGCACCACGCCCAAACCCGCTGCTGAAAAGGCTGTGGCCGACGCCGCGCCGAAACACGCCTGACTACGTCTCGACAAGGAAAACAATAATGACTGTTCATGACACCGCCAAAGCTCCGATCATCACCGACATGCAGGTCATTCCGGTGGCCGGTCACGACGGCATGCTGCTCAACCTGAGCGGCGCCCACGGGCCGTTTTTCACCCGTAACATCGTCATCCTCAAGGACAACGCCGGCCACACCGGCGTCGGCGAAGTGCCCGGTGGCGAGCGCATTCGCCAGACCCTGGAAGACGCGCGCAATCTGGTGGTCGGCAGCCCCATCGGCACCTACCAGAAGATCCTCAACCAGGTGCGCCAGACCTTCGCCGACCGCGATGCCGGCGGCCGTGGTCTGCAGACGTTCGACCTGCGCATCACCATTCACGCGGTCACCGGCCTGGAAGCCGCCCTCCTCGACCTGCTCGGCCAACATCTCGACGTGCCGGTGGCGGCGCTGCTCGGTGAAGGTCAGCAACGCGACGAAGTGAAGATGCTCGGTTATCTGTTCTACGTCGGCGATCAACACGAAACCGATCTGGCCTATCGCAGCGAACCGGACGCCGATAACGACTGGTTCCGTGTGCGCCACGAGAAAGCCATGACCGCCGAAGCAGTCGTGCGCCTGGCCGAGGCGGCGCACGCCAAGTACGGTTTCAAGGATTTCAAACTCAAGGGCGGCGTGCTCAGTGGCGATGCCGAAATCGAAGCGGTCACGGCACTGGCCGAGCGCTTCCCTGAAGCGCGAATCACCCTCGACCCGAACGGCGCCTGGTCGCTGAAAGAGGCGATTCGTCTGTGCCGCGATCAGCACCACGTACTCGCCTACGCCGAAGACCCGTGCGGTGCGGAAAACGGTTATTCCGGGCGCGAAGTCATGGCTGAATTCCGCCGCGCCACCGGGCTGAAAACCGCGACCAACATGATCGCCACCGACTGGCGCGAAATGGGCCACGCGATTCAGTTGCAGTCAGTGGACATCCCGCTGGCCGACCCGCACTTCTGGACCATGCAGGGTTCGGTGCGCGTCGCGCAGATGTGCCACGAATGGGGCCTGACCTGGGGTTCGCATTCCAACAACCACTTTGATATTTCCCTGGCCATGTTCACCCACGTCGCCGCCGCCGCACCCGGCGAGATCACCGCCATCGACACCCACTGGATCTGGCAGGACGGTCAGCGCCTGACCAAGGCACCGCTGCAGATTGTCGATGGTCTCGTGCAGGTGCCGAAAAAACCCGGGCTGGGTGTGGAGCTGGACATGGATCAAGTGGCCAAGGCTCACGAACTGTACAAAGGCATGGGCCTCGGCGCGCGGGACGACAGCGTGGCGATGCAGTTCCTGATTCCGGGGTGGAAATTCGATAACAAGCGGCCGTGTCTGGTGCGGTGATCTAGCAGGCGCCGCTGATTTCAATGGTGGGAGTAGGAGCTGCCGAAGGCTGCGATCTTTTGATTCTGTTTTTAAGATCAAAAGATCGCAGCCTTCGGCAGCTCCTACAAATCGGTTTTCAGCTTGAGATCTGCAGCAACCAGGTTTTGAACGCTTTCATCGCCACCGTTTCCGCTCGCGACTGCAACCGCGTCAGCCAGTAACTACCCGTAGTGATCTCGATCGCAAACGGCTGGCAGATCGCATCAGCCGCCAGTTGCCGGGCGAACATCAGCGGCGGCGCCAACGCCACGCCGCCGCCCTGCAATGCGGCTTCCATCATTGCCAGCGACGAATCGAACACGATGCTTTGCGGTGGTGCGGCCTGCGTCGCCAGTCCCGCTGCGTGAAACCACTCCGGCCATTCATCGGTGCGATAGGAACGCAGCAAGGTCTGCTGCAACAGGTCCGCCGGCGAGTGCATCTGCCGGGCAATCTCCGGCACGCACAATACCGACAACGGCGCATCGAGCAAGCGTGTCGCCTCGATGCCATGCCAGGCGCCAGCACCGAAACGAATGGCGTAATCCAGCCCTTCCGCCGCCACATCCACCCGGTTGTTATTAGTCGAGAGGCGCAAATCTATCAGCGGATGTTTCCCCCGAAAGTCCGCCAGCCTCGGCAACAGCCAGCCCACGGCAAAAGTGCCCACCGCGCCGACCGTCAACATGTCGCGATACTGCCCACCGGCCAGACGCTCGAGCATCTGCGCAATATGATCGAATGATGTGCTGAGTACCGGCAGCAAGGTTTCGCCTTCACTGGTCAGCATCAGCCCACGGGGCAGGCGTTTGAACAGGGTCAGGTTGAGTTGCGCTTCCAGGCTTTTGACCTGATGGCTCACCGCCGCTTGTGTCACACACAACTCGACGGCAGCGCGGGTAAAACTCAAGTGACGTGCCGAAGCTTCAAATGCGCGCAGAGCGTTGAGCGGCAGTTGCGGTCGAATCATGCGTTGCCCCAAATTTTTCTAATGGCTCATGCGAGTTTTCATCGTTTGTCGATGGCCGGCGAAGTGCCTAAATTGGCCGCGCTGATCGGCCGTCCGATGAAAAATCACCCGCAGTGTAGCGGGATACACCAATCGACACTCATGGAGAGTGATTCAATCATGTGTTCCTTAAAACCTAGCAAGGTCTTTTCCTACAGCGCTTTCGCACTGTTCATCGGCAGCGTTGCCTGTCATGCCGCAACGCCGACGGATGCGCAATTGCAGGCACTGGTCAGCCAAGCCGTCACCCCGGTGATGCAGCAAAACAACATCCCGGGGCTGACCGTAGCGATCACCCTGAATGGCCAGGCGCATTACTTTAACTACGGGGTTGCCGCTAAAGACACCGCGCAAAAGGTCAGCGAAAACACCCTGTTCGAAGTCGGCTCGGTGAGCAAAACCTTCACCGCCACCCTCGCTGGTTACGCACAGGCCACAGGCAAACTCGACCTGTCGAGCAAGGCCAGCCAACTCTGGCCGGAGCTCAAGGGCAGCGCCTTCGACAACATCAGCGTGCTGCAACTGGGCACCTACAGTGCAGGCGGACTGCCGTTGCAATTCCCCGCTGAGGCGGATTCTTCCGACAAGATGCTCGGCTATTACCAACAGTGGAAACCGCAATTTCCCGCCGGCAGCCATCGCCTGTATTCCAACCCGAGCCTGGGCCTGTTCGGCTACCTGACGGCGAAAAGCCTCGGCCAGCCGTTCGACTTGGCAATGACGCAAACCCTGCTGCCGAAACTCGGCCTTCAGCACACCTTCCTCAGCGTACCGTCAGCGCAGTCGAAGCTTTATGCCCAAGGCTACGACAGCGCCGACCAACCGGTACGCGTCAGCCCCGGCGCCCTCGACGCCGAAGCCTACGGCATCAAAACCAGCGCCGCCGACCTGCTGCGATACGTCCAGGCACAGCTGCAACCGGCCAGCCTTGCGCCTGATCTGCACAAAGCCATCGCCAACACCCACATCGGTTATTACCGCGTCGGCGACATGACCCAAGGCCTGGGCTGGGAACGCTACGCCTACCCGATCAGCCTGGAAAAACTGCAAAACGGCAACTCGACCCCCATGGCCATGGAACCGCACAAAGTCGAGTGGCTGACCCCACCGCAAGCTGAACCGGCCAACGTGCTGTTCAACAAAAGCGGATCTACGCGGGGCTTTGGCGCGTATGTGGCGTTCGTCCCGTCGCGGGAGATGGGCATCGTGATTCTGGCCAACAAGAATTACCCGAACGCCGAACGGGTGAAGATAGCGCATGAGATTTTCAGTCAGTTGACCGAATAAAGATCAAAAGATCGCAGCCTGCGGCAGCTCCATTGACCGAGTGAAAACCCGATCCTGTAGGAGCCGCCGCAGGCTGCGATCTTTTTCGTTTCAGCGCTTAAAGCTGCGCCTGCAAGCGCCAGCCAATGACATCCATCAAGTCACAGCTATCGCGCAACGGAATCGCCAGCACCCGGGCGAAATCCTGCAACAGCAATGCATCGTGTCCCTTGCCCTCGTCCAGCGAAAGGCTCTCCATCAGCTGCGTCACACAGCGCAAGCGGTAAGCCGCGGTGCCGTGCAACACGTCAATGGGGGCTTCGCTGTCGATCAGCACACAGGGAATTTTGCAGTCAATCCCGGTGATCGGTATGTAACGCGCCATGGTAGAACCTCCCTGTTCAATGTTGAGTCGCCGTTGCGGGTGAATCGAGATTGTCCAGCGCGCGGTTGACCAGCAGTTCTCCGAGCACGGCCAATTGCTGGATCGATAACGTCAGGCTGCGCTGCGCACCGCTCAACTCGCAGGCCAGATCGGTGGTCAGTACGTTCAGTGAGGCAAGGGTTTCGCAGGCATGGCTCAGCAGTGTCGCCGTGTCGATGTCGGGGAGAATGGTGAAAACGTGGCTGATGGGATCGGGTTGGCCGGGGTGGCGCAGACGCGGATTATTGGAGTCGAAGGAGCTTGAATCCATGGGGGATTCGGGGGGATTTGGAGTGTGTTTTTTCATGTGTTGATTACCGTTGTGGATTGTAGGAAACACTACCTGTCTCACTTCCACATGAGGGTGGCAGCTGTACGCAGGTGTGGAAGACCAGGCCAATCCACCAATACCCGGCGCACTCGAGAGTGCTCCTGCGCACAGCCGCCAAAACGCGGCGATGTTGACATAAAACCCGTCGACATGCGCTTTTGAGACATTGATGGATGTAACCAAACAACCGGACTTCCACATCCGACCACTGTGTTTTTCAGCGGCCAAAAGAGGTTATCCCTCTGCGTCACAACGCACCAGTTCACCACGGCCGCCGCGTCTTGCAGGAAAAATCCACTCGATTTGAAGGGTGTTGGCGTCAGACGTTTCGGCAGGCACATGCTGCAACGAGTTTTGATTAGCGGATAAATTCGTTGTATCTACACTGATCGATTCAATCCGGGGACGGTGATGACATAATGCGCATAACTTCATATCGACAGAATCTAAGGGTGACGCATTGCAAGTTTTCAGCCTAAGCCTTACCGATGTCGGCCGGTTCGCCGATCTGACGATCTACTTGGCACCGACCTCCAAGAATCCATCCAATGTGACAGTGTTGGTGGGGAACAACGGGGCTGGCAAAACCACGGTTTTGAAATCGCTTGCGACATCCTTGAGCTGGCTGGTCGCCAGGATCCGTTCCGAAAAAGGTGTCGGAAGTCCCATAACTGATGATGTTATTCGTAACAATAGTTCTATTGCGATGATTAACGTCGCTGTGATCGACACATGCAATGCGCAGTCCGAAACACTTGAGGAATGGGCAAAAGAAATTTTGTTTAGCTGGACAGTTGCCCGCGGCAAAAGAGGACGAAAGTCTGCGTCTCATAGCGTGTTGGCGGACGCTACCTTAGTAGCCGATCACTATCGCACTCAACTTTTAGGCGACGACAGCGCTTCCCTACCACTGATTGCCTACTACCCAGTTGAACGCTCCGTTCTTGAAATACCGCTAAAAATTCGCACCAAACATTCCTTTGACCAACTCGATGGTTACGATAACTCACTCAACAGAGGCGTTGATTTTCGCCGTTTTTTCGAATGGTTTCGCCAGCGCGAAGACAGTGAGAACGAGACAGGTATTTCAGATACCGCACTGACCGAAATTTCTGAAATATTCGGTTCAAACAGTGACGTATGGAAGACTCTTGCCGAGTTAAGGGCATCCACCAGAGATCGCCAATTAATAGCGGTACGCTCAGCCATAAGCGCATTTATGCCTGGCTTTAGCAATCTGCGCGTCAAACGCAAACCACGACTACACATGGCAATAGATAAGGACGGCGTCACTCTAAACGTCGCCCAACTCTCTCAAGGTGAGAAATCGATAATGGCACTCGTCGGCGATATTGCTCGTCGCCTGGCGATGATGAACCAGTCGCTGGACAACCCACTGCACGGCGACGGTATCGTGCTGATCGACGAAGTCGATTTGCACCTGCATCCGAAGTGGCAACGCAGCCTGATCCGTCAGTTGAGCGAAACGTTCCCGAACTGCCAGTTCGTACTAACCACCCACTCCCCCCTCGTCATCAGCGATGCTAAGGAGGTGCTGGTTTACGTACTCAACGACGGCGAGCTTCAAGAACACAACGGCCTTTACGGACTCGACGCCAATCAGATACTGCTGGAAGTCATGGACACTGACATCCGCAACAGCGACGTGCAGAAGCGCCTGAATCGGCTCCTGAAGGAAGTACAGGACGGAAATCTGGACGAAGCCAAATTGCTGTTCGCTGAGCTTTCCTCAGAGCTTCCCGAAGGTCACATCGAGCTAGCGAAAGCCGCTCTACTGATCCGCAAGCTGGAGTTGCGTCGTGCGTAAGATAATCAAAGGAGCTGAGCCGGATTCATTTGCGAAATGGAAGCTGAAAAACAAGACCGCCACCTACCCTGACCTTCCGCACGAAGAACGTCAAACCGTCAGGGCCGCTTGCGTCACCGAGCAGTTCGGGCTGTGCGCTTATTGCTGTCAGTCCATCACGGTCGATGGCTCCCACAATGAGCATGTTGAAGCTCAGAATCTCGTCCACAACCGCACATTGGATTTCACCAACATCGTAGCCAGTTGCGAGAATCGCCCTCATTGCGGGCACGGTCGAGGAACGCAGCCTCTGGGGCTGACTCCTTTCATGGATGAGTGTGAAACGGAACTCAAGTTTTACCTTTCAGGCTTGGTCGCGGGAAAAACTGCACGCGCAAAAGAGGCCATAGAAACTTTGAATCTGGGCCACACCGAAGAGAGCAACCGCGCTCTTATCGGCAGAAGAAGAACCTTGGTTGAAGCGCTGATTTATAAGGTTGGGGTCCAACCCGGCGAATTGCCGGAGATTGAGGATAAGGAAATACTCGACCTGCTCCTGGATGATTTACTTCTGCCGAAAGCGCAAAAGCTCGAACCCTTCTCGCCCGTGCTAGTAAATATCATCCGCCAGATGCCAGCGTAAAAAAGGGGCGAGAAGATAAATCTTCTCGCCCCTTTTTTACGCTTATGAAACATCTCTCAAAAACCGATCAATCATCCGGCATCTGCGGTGGTTTGCTCGGTTTCGCCGGTTTGCTGCCCTTCGCGCCTTTGGCCGGTTCCGGCTCGGTGGCGGCAGGCGTTTGTGCGGCGGCGGCCGCAGCGGCGGCTTCTTTTTCGGCCATGGGCATGGCGTCGATGGTTTCGAAGATTTTCGCCAGGCTCAATGCCTTGGCTTCATCACCCGAGGCGGAGAGCTTGGTTTCGCCGTCCTTGCCCACCAGGAACACTTTGGGATAAGCGCCGGCGCCGAGCTTCAGCGAGCGCAGCAGCGCCATGGTGTCCTGCTGCCCCATGTCCTTGCCGTCGAGCTGGCCGGACATGCTGAGGATGGTGTAGACCTTGATGTTGCGGTCGGTGACGCCTTTTTTGTTGGCCGGGTCTTCCAGCGACTTTTTCAGGCTCAGCCACACCGGGTCGACGGTGCTTTGCGCAATTACGATCAGCGGGCGGGCGCGGCCCACGTCCCCGGCCAGGGGTGAATCGCTGTCGGCGGCGAACAGGGGGCCGGCGATTGCCAGCAAGAGGGTCAGGGTCAGGGACCTGATGAGCATGCGCATCTCCTTTTGATATCCACGCACTACTGATTGCGCATCGTGGCGATTGTTCCGGCGGCGTCTGGCAAAAAGGCATTGCCCTGTCAGAAGCTTAGGTCAGGGAGCGCTTTGCGCAACATGACGCAAGCGATCATCAGCACATCCCCAGGGCCGCTGCATTGGAAGTGTTTGCTCCAGACTGACTCAGAACGCCAACTTATAACCAATCAACACCA
Source organism: Pseudomonas sp. Sample_11 (assembly GCF_004307505.1). Lineage (NCBI taxonomy): Bacteria > Pseudomonadati > Pseudomonadota > Gammaproteobacteria > Pseudomonadales > Pseudomonadaceae > Pseudomonas > Pseudomonas sp. Sample_11. The sequence goes on along the minus strand of NZ_RCOD01000063.1, from coordinate 7,974 downwards.
GCATCGTCGCCAGGCACGGGCGCAGGACTTCGTCGGAGATGCGTCCGGTCAGGTGGCTGCCGAGCCAGATGCCGGGCAGCGAGCCCATCAGCAGGAAACCCAGCACGCCCCAGTCCATGTTGCCCATGCTTGCGTGGCCGAGGCCGGCGACGAGGGTCAGGGGTACGGCGTGGGCGATTTCGGTGCCGACCAGGCGGCGGGTTGGCAGTAACGGGTAGAGGATGAACAAGGCGACGGTGCCCAGTGCGCCGGCGCCGATCGAGGTCAGGGCGACCATGGTGCCGAGGATCAGACCGGTGATCACCGTCATGATATTCAGGCGCGAACCGCTCGGGTTGTAGTTGCCACCCGCGCGTTTGTGGGCGAATTCGAGCAAGCGTTTCTTGAAGAAGATTGCCAGGGCAGTGGCGAAGAGGACGAAGCCGAGCGCCTGTTTGATGATGGCGTTCATCGCGTCCGGCGCGGTGTGCAGGGTGCTGAGGAACCACAGGGTCATGGCCACCGCTGGCACACTGCCGAGGGTCAGCCAGCCGGTGATGGCCCAGTCGATGTTCTTGTTCTTCCTGTGAACGAGGACGCCGCTGGATTTGGTGATCGCAGCGTACAGCAGGTCCGTACCCACCGCCGTCGCCGGGTTGATGCCGAACCACAGCAGAATCGGCGTCATCAACGAACCGCCGCCGACACCGGTCATGCCTACGATAAACCCAACCACCAGCCCGGCAATCACCAGGCCGAAATTTGCCAATTCCATTCAAACGTCCAGAAAACGACAGGAAAATCTGGCCCGCAGCATAGCGATTTTTCTTATAACCACATATATCGATGCGGTCTATCGTTATGCCATATCGAATTCACCGCAGATCCCACAGTGGATCTTTGCGCTACAGCAAACCTGCAAGGCTCACTGCACCGGCAGGAAATTCAAGAACAGCAGACTCTGCGCGTAATTCAGGCCGATCCTGCGATAGCGCTCATCGAGCATCTGCGTGAGCAGATCCAGGCGCGCGACGATTTTGCTGAATTCGGTGGCGAAGCTGAGGTTGCTGCCCTCCTCCGAGATTTCGTTGGAGAACAGCAACGGCTGGCCTTCCTTGTTCTGCCGTTGCGACAAAATCCACATGGCTTTTTCGATGTTGCGCGCGGCGTTGTGCACGAACGTCGGGTTGATCGCGTCGGTCATGTAGAACTCGGTGCGATTGCCGTGGGCGGTGACCAGCATGCTGCCGATCGCATACATGAACGCGCCGACGCGGTCGCCGAGGAATTCCGGACTCATCGCATAGCTCAGCGCCGCCAGGTCCTTGCGCCCGCCCAGCACGGGCAACGGCTGCTGTTGCTCGACAGCGAGACGCACCTGTTTCACGGCGGCGTTGACGGTGAGGAAGCCGGATTTGCGCAGTTCTTCCGGGTTGCGCAGGTAAAGCTTGCCCATCAATCGATAGAGGCTGTCGAGGTTGTCGCGCATCGCCAGGGTGGCCATGCGGTCGACGCTGGTCTGCAGAAATTCCTGCGGCTGCCCTTCACGTATCTGATTGAAGAATCCGTTGCCGTTCTGGTGGCTGCAGCCGCTGAGCAACAGCGACAACAGGCAGGCCAGCAGCAGGCATGGGCGGCGGTGAGCGGCGGTGATCAGGGCAAAAACACTCGGCATGAAGTCTCGGACAGGCACATTCCTGTGCGGCGGGAGTCACCGCATCCTGGCCATGCATAGAGCCGCCGATTGCGAAAAAGTGCAGTGCCCTGGCGGTGAGCCGACCTTCGGCGCTTTTCGCCACATCAATTAGTCGGACTTTATATTTGCCAACAGCGGTAAATCCGCTATAAATCTTCTCTCTCGACTCAAATAGCATGACTAGTGATATGTAGGAGCTGCCGAAGGCTGCGATCTTTTGATCTTGCTTCTAAAAATCAAGATCAAGATCAAGATCAAGATCAAAAGATCGCAGCCTTCGGCAGCTCCTACGGTCAATGCGAAAACAACAACAAAAAGGAAGGTCAACCATGCTTCAATCCCATCACCTGCTCTCCGGCCTCGGACTGTCCCTGATGATCGCTACCCTTTCCGCCAACGCGGCGGGCCTGACCGCTGAACACAAAGCTTTCGGCAAAACCAATGACGGCACGCCTGTCGAACAGTACATCCTGCGCAACAGCCACGGCATGCAAGCCACCGTGATTACCTACGGCGCGACCCTGCAAGCGCTGAAAGTCGCTGACAAACATGGCAAGTTCGACGACGTCGTCTTGGGTTTTGACGATGTGCAGGGTTATCAGAAAGGTACCGCGTACTTCGGCGCGACCATCGGCCGTTTCGGCAACCGCCTGGCCGAAGGTGCTTTCGAACTTGATGGCAAGCGTTATCAAGTGCCGCAGAACGACAAATCCAACGCCCTGCACGGCGGTCCCGAAGGTTTCGACAAGAAAGTCTGGAAGGCCAGGGAAACCAAGGACAAGGATTCGGTGGGCGTAACCCTTACCTACCTCTCGGCCGACGGCGAGATGGGTTTCCCGGGCAATCTGACCACCGAAGTCACCTATCGCCTGACCGACAACAATGAACTGCGCATCGACTACAAGGCCAGCACCGACAAGCCGACCGTGCTCAACCTGACCAACCACAGTTACTTCAACCTGGCCGGCGCCGGCAATGGCGATATTCTCAAGCAAGTCGCCATGATCAACTCCAGCCATTACACGCCGGTCACCGCCAAACTGATCCCGACCGGGGAGCTGGCGCCTGTGGCCGGTACGCCGATGGACTTCAGCAAACCGACGGCGATCGGCACGCACATCAAGGCTGATCATCCGCAGCTGAAATTCGCCGAGCCGAAACAGGGCGGCTTCGATTTCAACTGGGCGCTGGACAGCAAGGGCGATGTCAGCAAGCTCGCCACCGAAGTCAGCGACCCGCAATCCGGACGCGTCCTGCAACTGTTCACCAGCGAGCCGGGCGTGCAGTTCTACACCAGCAACTTCCTCGACGGCACGGTCAAGGGCAAGGGCGGCAAGGTCTATCCACACTGGGGCGCATTCACCCTCGAGACCCAGCACTACCCGGATTCGCCGAACCAGCCGGATTTCCCGAGCACGCGGCTTGATCCGGGGCAGACCTATGCCCACAGCGTGATCCTCAAGTTCTCCACCAAGTAAGGCCCACGCCGCATGATAGTTCCCACGCTCTGCGTGGGAATGCAGCCCGGGACGCTCCGCGTCCCTTTCAGAGCTGGAACGCGGAGCGTCCCTTGATGCATTCCCACGCGGAGCGTGGGAACGATCTTGCAGGAGCTGCGGACCGCTGCGATCTTTTTTGCTTTTTGAACCCCAACGCTATTCTACTGCCCACTAAAGACACCCATTCTTTCAGGGCAGGAGGTTTGAATGCGTACTCTTGAGTTGGCCGGCGTGCAGGTTCCCGTGATTGGCCAGGGCACTTGGCGCATGGGCGAGGATCGTTCGGCGCATAGCCGTGAAGTGGCGGCGCTGCGCAGCGGAATCGAGCTAGGCATGACTCTGATCGACACCGCCGAGATGTACGCCGAGGGCGGTGCCGAAACGGTGGTCGGCGAAGCCATCGCCGGTCTGCGCGATCAAGTCTTTCTGGTCAGCAAGGTCTACCCGCACAACGCCAGCCGCCAGGGCATCCCGCAAGCCTGCGAGCGCAGTTTGCGTCGGCTCGGCACCGACTACATCGATCTGTATCTGCTGCACTGGCGCGGTCAGTATCCGCTGGAGGAAACCGTCGAAGCCTTCGAACGCCTGCGCGAGGACGGCAAGATCGGCCGTTGGGGTGTGTCGAATTTCGATGTCGACGATCTCGAAGAACTGTCCAGCTCGGCCTGCGCCACCAATCAGGTGTTGTACAACCTCGAGGAGCGCGGCATCGAATTCGATTTGCTGCCGTGGTGCCAGCATCAGCGCCTGCCGTTGATGGCGTACTGTCCGATCGGCCAGGGCGGCGCGATGCTCGCCGAGCCGGTACTGCAAGACATTGCCAGTCGTTACAACGCCACCCCGGCGCAGATTTCACTGGCGTGGCTCCTGCGCCAGGACGGCGTGATTGCGATTCCCAAGGCTGTGCGCCCGGAGCATGTGCAACTCAATGCCGAGGCGGCGCAGCTGCAACTGGACGCCGGGGATCTGGCGGCGCTGGACAAGGTGTTCCCGGCGCCTCAACGCAAGCAGCGACTGGCCATGGTCTGAGCTGCCGACTGCGAGGGCTTCGCCATGAGAAGCACAGATCTGCACGACCCGTACAACCTGCAACGTTTTGTCCAGGCACAGGATCCGGTGTTCGAACGGGTCCAGCGTGAACTCGAGACAGGCCGCAAGCGCAGCCACTGGATGTGGTTCGTCTTTCCGCAGTTCGCCGGATTGGGCGGCAGCGAAATGGCCCGCCGCTTCGCCATCGGTTCAGCCGAGGAAGCCCAGGCCTATCTCGCCCACGAGCTGCTCGGGGCGCGGCTGCGCACCTGCACGCAACTGGTGCTGAATGAGCCGCAGCGCTCGATTGCAGAAATTTTCGGCCATCCCGATGACTTGAAATTTCATTCTTCGATGACCCTGTTCGCCCAGTTCAGCGCCGAGGACAGTCTGTTCCATCAGGCACTGGAGCGTTACTTCCACGGCATTCTCGATGAATGGACGCTGCAATTGCTCGACTCAAAACAGGCCCAGCTGCCCACCGATCAGGGTTGAGAAGTCGTCATCGACAAATGGCAGAATCGCATCCGCCACCGGTTGCAGCTGTCGCGTGATGTAGTGGTCGTAGTCGATGGCGGCGCGGCGTACCTCCAGCGGCTCCGGGCCGGCCAGAGTGATGACGTAGCTGATCCAGCCGCCGTTCTGATATTGCCGTGGCCGCCCCTGCTCGGCGTTGTAGTCATCGGCGAGCCGCGCGGCGCGGACGTGCGGCGGTACGTTGCGTTCGTAATCGTCGAGAGTGCGGCGCAGACGTTTGCGGTAGATCAGCCGATCGTCGAACTCGCCGGCGAGGGTCTTGCGCACGTAATCGCGCACATAATCCTGGTACGGCTTGCGCTGAAAAATCCGCTCATATAGTTCTTGCTGAAACTGCCGCGCCAGCAGCGACCAGTCGGTGCGCACGGTTTCCAGACCTTTGTAGACCATTTCCTCGCTGCCATCGGCGCGGGTGACGAGGCCGGCGTAGCGCTTCTTGCTGCCCTCCTCCGCGCCGCGAATCGTCGGCATCAGGAAGCGCTTGTAGTGAATCTCGAACTGCAATTCCAGCGCGCTTTCCAGCCCATATTCCTCGCGCACATGCGTGCGCCACCAATCGTTGACGTGTTTGACCAGCGCATGGCCGATCTGCGCTGCTTCATCCTGACCGTGCAGACTGCGCAGCCAGACGAAGGTTGAATCGGTGTCGCCGTAAATGACGGCGTGGCCCTGTGCTTCGATCAACTGGCGAGTGCGCAACATGATTTCGTGGCCGCGCAAGGTGATCGACGAGGCCAGCCGGGTATCGAAAAAACGGCAACCGCTGGAGCCGAGCACGCCGTAGAAGGCGTTCATGATGATCTTTAACGCCTGGGACAGCGGCGCATTGTGCTCGCGCTTGGCGGTTTCGCGCCCTTCGGCCACCCGCGCCACGATGGACGGCAGGCAATGGCGGGTGCGCGAGAAACGGGCGCCACGGAAGCCCGGCACCGAGTCAGCGTCGTCCGGGTGTTGCAGGCCCTCGATCAAGCCCACCGGGTCGATCAGAAAGGTGCGAATGATCGACGGGTAGAGGCTTTTGTAATCGAGGACCAACACCGATTCGTAAAGTCCCGGGCGTGAATCCATGACAAAACCGCCGGGGCTGGCCTGGGGTGGATTAGTGCCCAGATTGGGTGCAACGAAGCCCTGGCGATGCATCAACGGCATGTACAAATGGGTGAACGCAGCGACCGAACCGCCGCTGCGGTCGGCGGGCAAACCGGTAACGCTGGCGCGTTCGAGCAAAAACGTCAGCAGTTCGGTCTTGGCGAAGATCCGCGTGACCAGCTCGCAGTCCTTGAGGTTGTATTTGGCCAGCGCCGGTTTGTCCTCGGCGAACATGCGGTTGATCTCGTCCATGCGCTGGTACGGATTGTTGATCGCCTTGCCTTCGCCGAGCAGCGTCTGTGCGACGTTTTCCAGGCTGAACGAGGGGAAACTCCAGGTCGCCGAACGCAACGACTCGATGCCATCGATGATCAGCCGCCCCGCTGCCGAGGCGAAGTAGTGATTGCGGCTGCCGTGCTCGCGCCACTGCATTTCTTCGCCGCCACGACCGATCTTCAGCGGCACGCCAAGACGCCGCGCGTGTTCATGGAGGATGCGCAAATCGAACTGCACGACGTTCCAGCCAATGATCGCGTCGGGGTCGTGGCGGGCGAACCAGTCGTTGAGCTTCTTCAGAATGAGCGTGCGCGAATCGCAGTACTCGAGGTCGAAATCGACAATGCTCGCGTCGCCGTTCGGCGCGCCGAGCATGTACACCTGGCGCTCGCCACAGCCTTCCAGCGCGATGGAATACAGCTCGCCGTTTTCGGTGGTTTCGATGTCGAGTGAGACCAAGCGCAGTTTCGGCCGGTAATCGGGGTCGGGTTTCAGCTGGGCGTTGATCAGTACTCCGTCAGCATCCGGGGTGCCGCCAAACAGCACCGGTGCGGTGATGAAGCGCTCCATCAGATAGCGTTCCGGAGGACGCACGTCGGCTTCAAAGACGTCGACGCCGGCGCGGTTGAGCGCGGTTTCGAGGCGCATCAACTGGCCGTGCTGCTGGCAATACAGACCGAGCACCGGACGATGCTGAAAATCGAGCAAGGCCAACGATCGCAGCTCTACATTCTTTTCATCGTGCAGCAGACGCTCGGCTGCTTCTCGCTGTGCGGCGGGAATAAATGCGACCGACGGCTGATGCGCCAGACGCACGCGGCGCGGCCCGGCGTCCGTTGCCAGCCAGAACTCGACTTCGGTGCCGGCCGGCGTATCGCGCCAATGCCGGGTCAGAACGAAGCCCTGCTGTAAATCCACCACTGCGACCTCAACGTTTCAATCAGAACGCCATTCTACGCAGCATTTGTGGCGAGGGATTTATCTGTGGCGAGGGGATTTATCCCCGCTGGCCGCGAAGCGGCCCCGCTTTTAATGAAAGGGCCTGCTGCGCAGGCCAACGGGGATGAATCCCCTCGCCACAGATGCTTCATTTACCGATACAAAGATGTTTTTTCCGGCAAATGGCGTTTTTTGCACGCTAACTGCCGCTTTGCCACCTTGCTCTGCGCGGCTGCGTCTACGATGCTTGATGAACAACGACAACACCTGAGTAACCGCCATGAAGACCGTCGCCCAACTGCTCAAGCTCAAAGAACAGAAGAATCAGGAAGTGCACCAGATCAAACCCGATCACATGGTGCTCGAAGCGCTGATGAAGATGGCCGAGAAAAACGTCGGCGCCTTGCTGGTGGTCGAAGACGACAAAGTGGTCGGCATCATCAGCGAGCGTGACTATGCACGCAAACTGGTGCTGCACGGGCGCTCTTCGGTCGGTACGCCAGTGCGCGACATCATGGTCAAGGACGTGATTACCGTGGATACCCGGCAAACCGTCGACACCTGCCTGGGGATCATGTCGGACAAACGCCTGCGCCACTTGCCGGTGGTCGAGGACGGCCTGTTGATCGGCCTGTTGTCGATCGGCGACCTGGTGAAAGAGGCGATTGCCGAACAGGCCGAGCTGATCAAACAGCTGGAGCAGTACATTCGCGGGGAGTGAGCCCACCGCCGTGATCCCCTTGTGGGAGCGAGCCTGCTCGCGAATGCGCCAGGTCAGAGATGATCGTTCCCACGCTCTGCGTGGGAATGCAGCCCTGGACGCTCCGCGTCCCTCTAAAGCCGAACGCGGAGCGTCCGTTGAGGCATTCCCACCTAGAGCGTGGGAACGATCTCGCCCGTCAGGCCGGCCAATGCCGCTCAAACACCGGT